>NZ_JBHSAC010000061.1:0-68573 GCF_042649885.1 Streptococcus dentapri
TTTGTCACTTACAGTATAGTCCTTTTGGGCTTTTTATTGTCGTTGAAAATCAACTAGCACCACGAGTAATAGAATATATAACTCAAAATTACGAACAACTTTCTTATAATGTCAACTAATTCAAAGTATATACAAAATGATACTTTTGTGATATAATATTTAAAAAGAGGAGGTGGCATTATGCAACTAACAGTTAATAAATGGGGGAACAGTGCAGCTATACGTCTCCCAAAACAATTAGTACAGCAACTACAATTACATACCAACGATATTCTTGATTATGAAGTGTCAGGGAACAAGATTATTCTTAAAAAGGCAACGACAGTCCCAGAATTAACAGTTGATGACCTTTTTAAAGATTATCAGGGTGAGCCAGTTTCTGTAACGCCATTCATTTTTGAAAGTGCTGGTAATGAACAATGGTAAGTATTAAGCAAGGGTCTATCATTAAAATTAACCTTGACCCTAAACAAGGTCATGAACAAAAAGGCTATCGCCCTTATATTTGTTTAAGTCATAGCGTTGTTACGAAGTATTCTAACCTTGCTATTTTTGCTCCTATCAGCAACACTAAAAGGGACTATCCTTTTTATGTTCCTCTGAGAGATACCGAAACAACAGGTAAAGTCTTACTCGACCAGTTGGTGACAATAGATTTCAATGCTAGAGACTATCGGTATATCGAAAATGTTTCAGATGAGTTATTGAGTAGCTTGTTAGCTCGTGTGAAAGTATTGTTTGAAAAGGGGTAATTATATATAAAAAGATTTCAGTAAATAGTCACTGAAATCTTTTTTATAGTCAATTATTGTATTTTGAAAAAATCATGTCCTTTAAACTCATAATAACTAGCACTAATGTGATTCCCCATCCAATCCGAGTAACTAATAATAGATTGTTTGGCCAAAGATTTAGACAGGTTGAACCAACTGCTGAACCAGTCGAAATAGCAACATTTTGTACCATTCGCTGTAAGACTCCTGTACTTCCTTGCATTTCTATGGGGCTGGCTTGCATAATACTAGCAATATTAGCAGGTTGAAAATACCCCCCGCCAACACCATAAATAAACAATCCTAAAGTTAGGAATAGATAAGACCAGCTAGGAGTGAGAAGTAAGAGGAAGATTAAGGATAAAAGAATAATACCCAAACCAATATGGCTAAATGATTTATTTTTACTACCATCATTGACTTTACCAGATATCCTTGAAAAGAGAACCAAACCTGCAGGTGCTCCTAGTACAAGAAAGCCTGTCTGTCCCACCCCTAAATGATATAATTGTTCAAAAATGAAGGGAGGAAGTAAAAATATCATTGCAGAGGCGAAACCGAAAGTGACTGTTTGAAAAAGATAGGAGATTACTTGTGAATTATCTTTTAAGCCCTTAACATCAATAAGCGCATGATTAGTCTTATACTCAATATAGTAAAATACAATTCCAATCAACAAACTGGTTATTATTAAAATAAGACTAACCACTAGTAGATGAGGCTTACTCAATAAAGAAAGTCCTAATAGAAGACAAATCAACATCAAAGCGTTCATAGCGGTTCCAATGGTATCCAATGTTCGTTCACTAGTTTCCTCGGAGACCCTGTTAAGAAGGTAATGATTACAAATTATTCCAATGATAGCAAAGGGAACATTTATCCAGAAGATAAAGCGCCAGAGATTTAAGGAAAGTAATATACCTCCTAAGGATGGACCGAGGACAGGTCCTAAACCAATCATAACTCCTAAAATGCTAATGGCACTGTTTTTTCGTTCTTCAGAAACTAAAGTTGTAATTAAGGCTGCTGAAGTAGCTTGTAGAGCGGCAGCCCCTATGCCTTGAACAATCCGACCAGCAATAAGCCAACCAATACTATTAGCAAACCCACAAAATAATGAACTCAATCCGAAAAGTACAAATCCTAAATAGGAAATTTTTAACTTTCCAAATTTATCGCTTAATACTCCTAAAGGTAAGATAGAGATAGCTAATGCCAAAGTATAACCAGTTATTGTAAAGGATGCAATGTTAGTTGTAGTTTGGAATTGTCCTTTCAAAAAGGATAGCGCAACATTGATAATGCCTGTATCAAGGGTGGACAACAACATTCCCATACCTGCGATAACTGTTATTAGTAAATCTCGTAAATGTCTTGTCATTCTTAACATCTCCTTTAATGTTATTTATGATACAATAAAGATGATTGACAATCAATCGATTCGAAAAATATCGAATCGTTTAGAAGGAGTATGGACATGACTATTACAGTTCAATTTAGCAACTATGCTCTGAAAACGGATGAAACGTTAACACAAAGGATACAATTTGTGTACTCACCCTTAAATGAACTTTTTAGAAGCTTACATGTCTTATTGAACCCGCGTCATCATGGTACAAATATTGATTGGGTCATTGAGATACAAGACAGATTGACAGATGATTTCTATGAAAACCTTCACTATTTTCAACTTTTTTATGAACTTGGTGTTTCTCCTATTTTACTTTGTAATTTTCGCTATCATGCGACAACGATTGAAGAAGAGATGGGCAATTTAAAGAAATTTCTTGATGAGCTACCAACTATTCAATTAATTGAGCATTTAGAGAAAGTGACCAGTGACCGAGAAAACACCTTCATTCCAACATTGGCAAAAGGATTAGAATGGAAGGATTTTTCTTTGAATGAGGATAATCAGTTACTTATAGACTTGAGGAAGAATGCCTCTAGCGTTTATCAACATCTTTTTTCTTTTATTAATTGGTATCGCCAAGAAATATTTGATGAAACTTGGAAAAACAAAGATATTCAACGAAAGCTCTTAACAGAAATCCAACATCAAGCTTCTTTTTTAAGGGAAAATGGTTTTGAAGAGATGTTTAATCATTTGCAAATTGACCGCATTCATTGGCAAAAAGACAGGCTGGCCATCATTAAACCTTTTGACCAAGAAATCCAACTGCAAGATAGTGATTCTATTATGTTATTACCAAGTTATTTTATTTGGCCTCATCTGTTTGTTGAATCTTTCAACCAAGGAATTGCTATTACCTATGATATTACAGAGCAGCCAAGTTACTATAACTCCACACCGGAAAATTTAGTTACTATTTTTAAAGCTTTGAGTGACCCTGTCCGTTTACAAATTATGAATTATGTTATTGATAAACCAAGTACGACACAATCTTTGGCTCAAATTTTATTAATGAGCAATTCAAGTATATCTAGACATTTACAAATTTTAAAGGAGGCTAACTTATTAACGACAACAAAAGCTAAAAAATTCGTTCTTTATGAGCCAACACAGCTTGTTACGCAACTTATGCCGAATTTCTACCGTTTCTTTAAAAATTGAGGCTTTAGTATTTCCTATATCGACGATGGCGAAACGTAAATTCGCCAAATGTAAAAGCTACCGTGCGCTCCATAGAATGGATGCAAGTATAGCCCCTAGTCTTCATAATCGGAACCATCTGATCATCATATTTAGAGACAAACTCATAGAAATTTGTCGCATTTTGTGCAATTAGTGGTTATTTTAATCCTCGTTCATCAAAGGTTGTCATTGCCTCTTCTCCTCTAAATTAGGATAACGAGAACTATTTTAAAGATTCATTAATTACTTTTCAAATTTCTTTTGATTTTGGCACCAAAAAAGACTTAGTACTGTGCAAAATACAGAACTAAATCCTTTCAACAATTATTTATCTAACTTTTGAGGGCAGCTCATAATACTGGAGAGGTTATAGTTTTTACTTTCAAAGTTTTGTATCACTACAACTATGGTTCAATAATAATCGTTCCTAAAAAGTCATTCTTTTCAAGTTTACGATAAGCTTCCCAAATCTGATTTAAAGGGTAAGTTTTAGCAATAGTAGGATTAAAATCACCAAGTGCTAATTTTTCACAAATGTGAGTCACCGCTTGCCTTCTTGCCAAGTCATCCTCAACAAGTTCACTTACTGTCCAACCTTTAAGCGTTAAGCCTTTACCAAGCAAAAGCCCTGCTGAAAATTGGCACTCGCTGCCACCAAGAATGCCATATTCATAAATTTTTGCTCCCCGTCCAGCAACTTGGAATAATTCCTCCAATGATGCCCAGCAATAGGATCAAAAATGAATTGAACACCTTTTCCAGCAGTAATTTCAGAAATTCTAGTAACCAAATCTTCTTCATTACTAATAATGACATGGTTCAATTGTTTTAGCTGCCGTAGTTGCGCTGCTTTACGGCGTGAGCGGGTTGTCACAATTGGAATTGCTCCTAATTCACGTGCCAAATCAATCGCCGCTTGACCAACAGCAGAAGTCCCTGCGATAATCAACACATAATCACCCGATTTTAGATTGCTTTGACTATAAACAGGGTAAGCTGTTAGATATGGTACCCAAGTACTAGCAGCTACTGCAAAATCTACCTTATCTGGAATCTCAACCAGACGATTGGCTGGAACAATAATATCATCTCCCAAACTTGGATAACGTTCAAAATCATACGGTCCAACAGGCATAACTCGCTTACCAAGCCATTTTTCATCAACTCACCCGCTTTTCCAATAGCAGTCACAATCCCAGCAGCCTCATACCCAAGAGAGCTAATTTCATGAATAGCTTCTCCTGGCAAACGTAATCCCTTGATGTAGTTTAGCTGGTCGCCAGTAATTCGACTCGCTTTGACAGTCATTCTCACTTCATTTGAGGCTAATTCACGAAGTTCAACCTCATCCAACTGTAACTGGTCAATCCCTTGACCGTGAACACGAACTAATGTTGCCATAAAAGTTTCTCCTTTACCTTTGTAGTCTTTTTTTGATATCATGATTATAACCCCCTCGGGTAACCCGAAGTCAACTATTTACTATTATTTTTAGAGGATTTCACTATGTCATATACAATTAAAGAAACTAGCAAACGAACTGGGCTAACCTTACACACTATTCGCCACTACTGTGACCTTGACTTAATCTCAAGTTTACAACGTGATGAGAATAACAATCGTATTTTTGATGAAGCTTCTATTCATTGGTTGTATGCCATAAAATTTCTTAGACAAAGTCAAATGTCTCTCAAAGAAATTCGCCAATTTTTTGAAAAATACCAATATGACCCAACTAAATCTAGCGACCGTAAAAAGTTGTTACAAAAAGCCATTCAAGTTTCTGATGAAAAATTACAAAAAACCATTCAAGAACATGACCAATTAAAACATGAGTTGGAAACTTACCTTGACAATATTGATTGTGAAATTCAAAAATGATTCAATCGTTCCAAAGAGTCTCTCAATGGATTTCCCCCGTTTTTGATAATTTTTGCTTTCTGTACAGACCGATAGTTAAAGGGTATTAAACACAGAGTGTAGGGGCTCTTTTATACTCTCTGAATCGGTTACACTAGACTAGACAATAACACTTATAATAATTTTCTATTTTTTTGATGACGAACCGAAGGCAATGAACATAAAGCAACCTCAAAAACGTATAGAATAACAAAAAGCCCTGTTATAATAGCAATTTAACAGGGCTTAACTTCAATATCCAAATGATATATTTATCTAAAAAAGTAGAGTAAAAGGTAGAGTTTGTATCGATTTATAATGCAATCTACTGAACTTTATAAATTTAGAAATTGCATAAAATCAACGTTTTGACGTCTAGTGACGAGTAACGAAACCCTTACTTAACTTCCGTAAAAATTACATGTTTACGCAATTTGGGTGAGTATTTTTTCAATTGAAGACGGTCTGGAGTGTTGCGTTTGTTTTTTGAAGTAAGGTACAAGCGTTCACCAGATTCTTTGTGTTCAAGTGTAATGTTTACGCGCATGGTATCTCCCTTCTATTATTCAGCTGCAGCTGCTTTTTCGATCTTACGTCCCTTGTAGTATCCTTTGAGGGATACACGGTGAGAACGTGAGTAATCTCCAGTAGTTTCGTCAAATTTTACAGTTGGAGCTGTCAATTTGTAGTGAGTGCGGCGTTTATTTTTTTTCGCTTTTGAAGTGCGACGTGCAGGTACTGCCATTCTTTTTTCCTCCGATAAATTCATGTTATTGATTTACATCAACTTCACTATAATAGCACATCTTTTTTGTAAAGTAAAGTTACTTGACATTTTTTGTTTTCTCTTGAGTAATATATTATAAAAAAGGATGAAGGAAAGGAGGAAAGATGAAAAAAGGATGTTTATTTGGATGTACAGGTGTTCTAGCATGCTGCTTAGTTATTATAATGCTATATGTTGCATCAAACTTGATTCAAAAATATAGAGAACAACAGGAAATACTATCTGTACTGAGACATGAATTTAGGTTAGCAGGATATAAAGGAGATGTAGAAATACTGGAGTATGACAAGCCGTTATGGATCTCCCCTAATATTCATTATCGTTATAAGGAAAAAGTGGATGGACAAGCGATGAGATTTGATGGCGATCTTTCTTGGGACGAAGAAGAAAGAGATTTGTCTAGTAGCATTCCAACTTTTGAGGAAGGATCAATTGATGGAGCTGCACAGATGGTAGCCATGTGGCGTCAACCTGAAGTGAAGAAAAAATTACAGATGATGTCTACTAAATTTAAAAAAATGGAAACAGATGATCTAAGTTTAGAAAGGGTAGATGGTGAAGATATCAGTATTCATTATACAGATGATGATAAATTAGATTGGTCTCAAGTACAAGAAGGACGACGTGAAATAATAGCTGATTTTAAGAAAAATAGAGAAGCTGATAAACCGCTTAATGGTTATTACAATATCGATGTACCTTATTATCTTGAAAAGCGGGTGTTGCAAGTGGATATTGAATTTGAATGGAAAGTGCCTAGTAGTTACACCTCTTTTGACGGTGCTGATAAATTGGTTAAGAAGTTTAAAAAAAGGGTGAAGATGGTTGATTATAGTCAATTCTGGGATGGTTATTATCGTGTGAATTATTATCAGCGATACTCTAATGGAGGGACTAGCTCCTCACTTGATACGGGTCTGATCTTAGAAATTAAAGATGGTAAACTGGTACGTAGTTTTGAAGATGGGTAGTATAATCTTTAAATTTAACAGATTTTGGAGCTAAGTTATGATAAAATAGGAGAGATATAAATCCAAGGAGTTTATCCTTAAGGAAGTGGAGAAAAAATGAAACTTCAAAAACCAAAAGGAACGCAGGATATTTTGCCTGCTGAAAGTCGCCGCTGGCAGTATGTTGAGCAGATGGCGCGTGAGACCTTTAAAAAGTACAACTATGGTGAAATACGTACACCGATGTTTGAACACTATGAGGTAATCAGCCGCTCAGTTGGCGATACAACAGATATTGTGACCAAGGAAATGTATGATTTCTATGATAAGGGAGAGCGCCATATTACCCTTCGTCCAGAAGGGACAGCACCGGTTGTGCGTTCTTTTGTGGAAAATAAACTCTTTGCACCTGAGGTGCAAAAACCTGTTAAGCTTTACTACATCGGCTCAATGTTTCGTTATGAACGCCCTCAAGCAGGTCGTCTTCGTGAATTTCATCAGATTGGAGTTGAGTGTTTCGGCTCTAACCATCCAGAAACTGATGTAGAAACTATTGCCATGGCCTATCAGCTTTTCACAGAGTTGGGAATAAAGGATGTGACTCTCCATCTCAATAGTTTAGGAAATACAGAAAGTCGCTTGGCCTACCGTCAAGCCTTGATTGATTATCTGACTCCTATGCGTGATAGCTTATCCAAGGATAGTCAACGTCGTTTGAGTGAAAATCCCTTGCGTGTCCTCGATTCTAAAGAAAAAGAGGATAAATTTGCGGTGAAAAATGCTCCATCAATTCTAGATTACCTAGATGAGGAGAGTCAAAATCACCTCGATGCTGTACGTGGTATGCTAGAGAGTCTCGGGATTCCCTACGTTATGGATACCAATATGGTGCGTGGGCTAGACTACTATAATCATACGATTTTTGAGTTCATCACCAAGGTGGATGGTTCTGATTTGACGATTTGTGCAGGTGGCCGCTATGATGGCTTAGTTGAGTATTTCGATGGGCCAGTAACTCCAGGCTTCGGCTTTGGTCTCGGTCTGGAACGTCTCTTATTAATCCTTGAAAAGCAAGGTGTTACCCTTCCTGTTGATCAAGAATTAGATGTTTATATTGCAGTTCTCGGTGAAGGTGCAAATAGTAAGGCCTTAGAGCTGGTGCAAGCTATCCGCCGCCAAGGCTTTTCAGCAGATCGTGACTATCTGGGGCGTAAGCTCAAGGCGCAATTCAAGGCGGCTGATAGTTTCAGAGCAAAAGCAATTATCACCTTGGGTGAAGATGAAGTGAAAGCAGGACAAGTCCGTCTGAAAAACAACCAGACACGCGAAGAAATTCTAGCAAGTTTTGCTGATATTTCTAGCGATTTTGCCAGCCTGTTAAGCCAGATTAAGGCGTAATCTCATCGCCCTTTAACAGTGATTTTAGGAGTATATAGTGACAAGTATTGAACAATTACTAAAGGAGGAGCAAACTTTTAGCCTCTCCTTTGACCGCCGGTTGCCCATCTCTTTTCAGCAGCAGTTCTGGCGGATGATTGCCTACCTAACCAAGCATGAAATTCCTTGGTTTAATGGCGAAAAGGCTGATGATCATTTTATGTGCCAGCAATTCTTAGGGCAACAATGGGAACACGACTACCAGAGTGTGGTCATTGTCTTTCGACCAGCAGAGCGTTATTTGGGCTGGCAATATGATGATGAAACTGATGAATGGGGAGTGAGCATTCAGGATGTCTATGGTTTTCGCTGGAATCATCTGGCTCAAGAAGCAGATTATACCTTTGATGAAATAGAAGAATTTCAAGAAACCTTTGTCGATACTAGCGATCTGACTGCTTTGTTTGGAAAAAAATAAGACAAATACTGTAAAAAAAACTCTGCCCAATGGGTGGGGTTTTATTATGCTTTTTGTTATAATAGATAAGAATGTATGGGTGGCTAGGAAAGCCTAGGTTACTGAGTTTTCCTAACCAGCTGTCCAAAGACATAGGTGAAAGGAAACAACCCTAAACAATTATTAAAAGATACTGTTGAGTTAAATAACAGCGAAAGGGTTTTGGTAGTTTAAAACATGAAACGTAGTATGTATGCTGGTCGCGTTCGCACTCAAGATATTGGTAGTCAGATCACGCTCAAAGGCTGGGTGGCTCGTCGCCGTGACTTAGGTGGTTTGATTTTCATTGATCTGCGTGACCGTGAGGGCATTATGCAGCTGGTTGTCAATCCTGAGCAGGTGACCAGCGAGGTTATGGAGAAGGCCGAAAGTTTGCGCAGTGAGTTTGTTATTGAGGTCACTGGCTTGGTTCAAGGCCGTGAACAGGCTAATGACAAGATTGCGACCGGTCGTGTTGAATTGCAGGTCAATGACTTGACGATTCTCAATACAGCTAAAACAACACCTTTTGAGATTAAGGATGATGCAGAGATGACAGACGAGAGCCGTCTGCGCTACCGCTATCTCGATCTGCGCCGCCCTAGCATGCTCAATAACCTTAAACTCCGTGCTAAGGTGACACACAGTGTACGTAACTATCTTGATGAGTTAGAGTTTATTGATGTTGAAACGCCTATGTTGACCAAGTCAACACCAGAAGGCGCACGAGATTATCTAGTACCCAGTCGGGTCAGTCAAGGACATTTCTATGCCCTGCCTCAGAGCCCGCAGATTACCAAACAGCTTTTGATGAATGCTGGCTTTGACCGTTATTATCAAATTGTTAAATGTTTCCGTGACGAAGATTTGCGTGGGGATCGTCAGCCCGAGTTTACCCAGATCGATTTGGAAACTTCCTTCCTGGATGACCGAGAAATTCAAGATATTACAGAAGGTTTACTTGCGCGTGTTATGAAGGAAGTTAAAGGTTTGGATCTTCCGCTCCCTCTCCCACGTATGACTTATGATGACGCCATGAACAATTATGGGACTGATAAGCCTGATACCCGCTTTGAGATGCTCTTGCAAGACTTGACAGAAACTGTCAAGGGAGTTGACTTTAAAGTTTTCTCAGAAGCTCCTGCTGTTAAAGCTATTGTTGTTAAAAATGCAGCCGATAAATATTCTCGTAAAGATATTGATAAGTTGACAGAAGTCGCAAAACAATATGGCGCTAAAGGGTTGGCTTGGATCAAGTTCCTTGGGGGTGAGATTACTGGTCCAGTCGCTAAATTCTTAGCCGATATAGCCGCTGACTTGACAATACATTTACAATTAGTTGACAATGATTTGGTGCTTTTTGTGGCCGACAGTTTAGAAGTTGTTAATACTACTCTTGGCGCTTTGCGAACTCGCATCGCTAAGGATCTTGATCTGATTGACCAGTCGCAGTTTAATTTTTTATGGGTTGTAGATTGGCCGATGTTTGAATGGTCTGAGGAAGAAGGGCGTTATATGTCTGCCCACCACCCTTTTACTCTTCCAACTCAAAAAACAGCTCACGAATTAGAAGGGGGTTGTTTATCTAAGGTCCGTGCAGTAGCCTATGATATCGTTTTAAATGGCTATGAACTGGGCGGCGGTAGTCTCCGTATCAACCAAAAAGATTTACAGGAACGCATGCTTGAAGCGCTTGGTTTCACCCCGGAATCGGCTTATGAGCAGTTTGGTTTCTTGTTGGAAGCCATGGACTATGGCTTCCCACCACATGGTGGCTTGGCTATCGGTCTTGATCGCTTTGTTATGATTTTAGCTGGTGAAGACAATATCCGTGAAGTTATCGCCTTCCCTAAGAATAATAAGGCTTCAGATCCAATGACCCAAGCTCCAAGCTTGGTAGCTGACAAACAACTAGAGGAACTCGCTCTCAAAGTAGAAAGTCATGATTAGTAGCAGTAAAAAACGCGTTAAATATGCAGTTGGTAAGGCGGCTAAGCGGTTTGGCTTATGGCACGCCCTCAAGAGTATTTCCCGTGAGAAATATGCTGAAAAGATTTCGGCTTCGCTTTTCTACGGGATTCTCTCCAGTATCGCTGTCAATTTTTTCTTTCAACCCGGACACGTCTATTCTAGTGGAGCGACCGGACTGGCGCAAGTGTTGACAGCCCTCAGTAGCCGCTTTTTAGGTCTCAATATTCCGCTAGGGTTAACCTTCTATGCCATCAATATTCCTTTGATGCTTTTAGCCTGGTTCAAAATCGGACACCGTTTTACCATCTTCACCTTTATTACAGTAACGGTCAGTTCCTTGTTCATCCAAATCATGCCTCAGATTACTCTGACCCAAGACCCTTTAATTAATGCTATTTTTGGTGGTCTGGTCATGGGAGTTGGGATCGGTTACGGTCTACGTGCTCGGATTTCCAGTGGTGGGACAGATATTATCAGTCTCTATATTCGTAAGAAAACAGGCCGAGATGTTGGTAATATTTCATTGCTTGTCAATGGGATTATTATAATGTTTGCCGGCCTTCTCTTTGGCTGGCAGTATGCTCTTTATTCAATGATTACTATTTTTGTCTCCAGTCGGATGACCAATGCCCTCTTCACCAAACAAAAAAAGATGCAGGCCACCATTATTACAGATCAGCCTGAACGTGTCATCAAGAAGATTCACAAAAAATTGCACCGTGGTGTAACCCTAATCAATGATGCTGAAGGAACCTATGATCATAATAAGAAAGCCGTCTTGATCACTATCATTACCCGTGAAGAGTTTAACGATTTTAAAGAAGTTATGTATAAGGCTGACCCTAACGCCTTTGTTTCAATTGCCGAAGATGTTCATATCTTAGGTAAATTTATAGAAGAAGATTAAAACTTTGATGAGCTATTGATAGATATAAGGTTGATTATCTAATAACAGATAATCGGCCTTTTTAGTCGAAAAAATTTTTTTAAGAAACATCAGTTTGATGTCAATGATTACTGAGTTATTGTTTGTATATGACTTTGGAAAATTGAAATTTACGAGGCATGATAAAGGTCTACAAAGAAACTGTTAATGAACGATAAAATTGGAATAAGGAAGTCTTAATTAAAATGACAAAGACACAAAAGGTTAAGGTCTTTGAGTAAATTCCTTCTAGTCTTTATGATAGACGTAGTATATTATTAGCCACTTTCCGAACTTATGACTATTGCAGCTTTTGCAGTGGTTATGTCAGCGAATATTTGAGAGTATCAACTGAACAAATTTTAGAGTAAATCCACAGGCAAAAATGATCTGTGTTTTTATATTTGATGTGATAATCTTATTCTAATATCACTTGCATTGATTAAATTTTCCCTGTCTAGCGGTTCGGTAAAATATTTGTGTAAATAGAAAGATTTATTTCCGGGGGCTCGATTTAGCGCAGCATTTTAATGACGTTTTATCCTACTTCACTGGATTATGAACATGATATTGATAAAATCAATAATGAGGTTTAGCTATGCCCTCTTATCGGATGTCTAATTTATGTATATTGGCATCGGCTTACGCCTAGTCTAAAAGAATTTAATTATCACAATAGGTTGAAAAGGGTTTGAAGTTGAATTTTTATTAACTTCAAGCTTTTTTATTTCCTAAATTGGGAGTTTACAGTTCAGCATTTTATCAGTTGATAGAAATTAATTGTTATAGTAATAGAGGTTACATAATTGTTATTTTTTTAAGTTTATATTAAGTATTATAATACGTCTTGATTCTATTTTGTAAATTAACTAAAATACCTTTTAGATTATATATTATTTTCATATGAAAATTACTAATTGCTATTATTGATGCTATATAAGGATTTTAATTATGATGGAACGACAAGAATGGACTACCCTCTTTGAATCAGTTAATAAGCGTGAACCGACGCAGAAGGAAATACAAGCAGCGGTAGAAAATGGCCTTATTCCTAGTTCAGGGGTAGAAGAAGAACCTCAAAAGTCTTCCCAACCTGTTCAAGAGGTCTCTGCACAAGAATCGTCAGAGTTACCCAGGGAGGAGACTGCAATTGAGGAGTCAGAATTAATGCAAGAAAAGCCTAATGCCAAGCGGTCTAGACCTGCTCAAGAAAAAGCGACACCTAAGAAATCTAAGTCCTCTAAAGGGGAAAAGCTGGCAAAAAAATCGAGTTCAGCTAAGAAGGAATCTTCAACTGATCCTGCTTCAGAATCCGAGCAAGAAGCTAGCAGAGAATCGACCTCCGAAATTCTGAAATATTCTTCTGTAAGTGAGGAGCAGTCGGGGTCCGCTTCAGAGGTGGAGCAAGAAACTTCTTCCACGGAGCAGCAATCAGAGTCCATCGTAGAACAACCAAATTTTAACCTCCAAGAGCTCTTGGATCAGGCTCAGGATGCTGAGCCGCTGGCACAGTCTTTGACTTCTCAACAAATTTCTCAGTTAAAACAGGTTATCAATTATAATGCAGCTTCGAGTTCGGATGATTCGCAATCCACACCGGCGGTAACGCAGATCTTTGTCATGCCCGATACAGCCACAGGAAAGACAGCAACGGAGAAAAAAGAGAGAACCAATGTATCTAAAAATAAGTATAGGCAAGAAGAGGTTTGGGAAGGTTTTAAGGCAACTGTGCTCTTTCTTCCTTTCGTGATTTTTAGGAGCATTAGACTCATTTCTTCTGGAGTGACCAACCTCTTTTCCCGGCTTACAGGCAAGAAAAGGACTGCTTCTGGTTCCAAATCGGCTGTTAGAAAGCGAATTCATTTTAGACTGCGCTCCTATAAATTTGTTCCTCAGATTGATACAAGGGATTGTGGGGTAGCTGTTCTAGCATCTGTCGCAAAACACTATGGCTCTGATTATTCTCTGGCGCATTTACGCGAATTAGCTAAGACGGATAAGCAAGGAACGACCGCTCTCGGTGTTGTCGAAGCGGCTAAAAAGATGGGCTTTGAGACTAGAGCAGTTAAGGCGGACATGTCGCTCTTTGATGCAGATGATATTCCTTATCCTTTTATCGTCCATGTTCATAAGAATGGTAAGCTACAGCATTACTATGTTGTCTATAAACAGAAAAATGACATGATTATTATCGGCGATCCCGACCCAACTGTCAAGATTGCCAAAATGCCCAAGGAAAAATTTGAAAAAGAATGGACAGGCGTGGCAATCTTCTTGGCCCCTGAACCTAGCTATAAGCCGCAGAAGGACAAAAAGAATGGTCTATCCAGCTTTATGCCTCTACTCTTTAAACAAAGAGCTCTGGTGACTTATATAGTTCTTGCTAGTCTCATTGTCACCTTGGTTGATATAGCTGGTTCTTACTATCTCCAAGGGATGCTCGATGAATATATCCCTAATCAGCTCATTTCAACGCTGGGGATCATTTCCATCGGTTTGATTATTACCTATATTATCCAGCAAGTCATGGAATTTGCTAAGGGCTATCTCCTGATTGTCCTGAGTCAGCGTCTGGTAATTGATGTTATTTTGTCCTATATTAGGCACATCTTCACATTACCTATGTCTTTCTTTGCGACAAGAAGGACAGGAGAAATCACCTCGCGGTTTACGGATGCTACTTCAATTATTGATGCGGTTGCCTCAACAATTTTCTCTATCATCTTAGACTGCAGTATGTTGATTATGGTGGGAGCTGTTCTCCTGATTCAAAACGGCTATCTCTTCCTGGTTACCCTAGTTTCCATACCTGTTTATGCCGTTATCATTTTAGCCTTCTTGAGACCCTTTGAGCGGATGAATCATGAGGTTATGCAAAGTAATTCCATGGTGAGCTCATCTATCATTGAAGATATCAACGGGATTGAAACCATTAAATCCTTGACTAGCGAGACAACACGTTATCGCAATATTGATAGCGAATTTGTTGATTATTTGGACAAATCCTTCAAATTACACAAGTATGAAACCATCCAAACCTCGCTGAAAAAGGCATCTCAGTTAATTCTAAACGTTGTTATTCTTTGGTTTGGTGCCCAGTTTGTTATTGATGACAAGATAACTGTCGGACAGCTAATTACCTATAATGCCCTATTGTCTTATTTCACCAATCCGATTGAAAATATCATCAATCTGCAGACAAAACTGCAATCTGCTCGCGTAGCCAACAAGCGGCTCAACGAGGTCTATCTGGTTGAATCGGAATTTCAGGACGAAGGCACTCTGTCTGATCCTAACATGTTAAAGGGTGATATCGTCTTTGAGGACCTTTATTATAAGTATGGTTTTGGTAGAGACACCCTTTCAGATATCAATATCACCATTCCACAAGGAGAAAAGGTCAGCCTAGTCGGAGTCAGTGGTTCTGGTAAGACAACTCTGGCCAAGATGATTGTCAATTTTTATGAACCGAATAAGGGTCGTATCCGAATCAATGGTAACGATTTAAAAACCATTGACAAAACGGTTCTTCGTCAGCACGTCAACTATCTGCCTCAACAGGCCTATGTCTTCAGCGGAACGATTTTAGAAAATCTGACTCTAGGAGCTAAAGAAGGCACAACACAGGAAGACATCATGCGGGTTTGTGAACTGGCTGAAATCCGTTCGGATATCGAGCAGATGCCTATGAGCTATCAGACAGAACTTTCGGATGGAGCGGGTCTATCGGGTGGTCAGAAACAGCGTATCGCTCTGGCCCGTGCTCTCTTGACCCAAGCCCCTACGCTGATTCTTGATGAAGCGACCAGCAGCCTTGATGTTCTGACCGAGAAGAAGATTGTTGATAATCTCATGGAAATGGAGGATAAGACCATCATCTTTGTGGCTCACCGCTTGAGTATTGCTAAGAGAACTCAGCGTATCATTGTCATGGATCAGGGTAAGGTTGTTGAAACTGGTACCCACAAGAAACTGATAGGGGCTAAAGGGCTCTATCATGACTTGTTTAAGAAATAGAAAGGCAGCAAGATGGATCCAAAACTATTTGAAAGTGCAGAATTTTATAAGCGGCGCTACCATAATTTTGCCACTCTTTTCATCGTTCCCCTCGTTTGTTTCATCATTTTCCTAGTCGTCTTTCTCTGCTACGCTAAGAAAGAAGTGACGGTCACCACAACGGGGGAAATAGCTCCAACTGAGGTACTTGATGTTATCCAGTCTTATAGCTCTAGTCCTATTACCGAGAATAACCTAACCAATAATGCCACCGTCAAAAAAGATGACTTACTGGTTCGCTATTCCGAATTAGAAAATGAGAATCAAAATTTAGGTAAAAACTCGGATGATAAAAAAGATGAGAAACATAAGGAAATCTCAGCTAGTCAAGATGGTGTCATTCACACCAATCCTAAATACGAAGGAGCCAATCTGGTTCCTCAGGGCACTGAAATTGCCCAGCTCTACCCCGATATCAAAAAAACCAAGCAGGTCTTGATTACCTACTATGTCTCTTCCGACGATGTTGTTTCTATGAAAAAAGGGCAGACAACACGGCTTTCTCTGGAAAAAAAAGGCAATGAAAAGGTAAGCATCAAAGGCAAGATTAATAATGTTGCTTCATCTGCGACAACGACCAAGGAAGGCAATGTCTTTAAAGTGACAGCTAAGGTCAAGCTCAGCAAAGAGGACAGCAAGTTTCTAAAATACGGTATGCAGGGCAATACAGTCACAGTTGTCGCTAAAAAGACCTATTTCAACTATTTTAAAGACAAACTCCTGCACAAACTTGATGAGAAATAATTGCCTTAATAAGGCTTCTCAATTCTGTGCTTCAAAGGATAGCCTTTAAAGTACAGAGTTTTTTAATTCTTAAGATATTTTCATTTGAAAGAAAGATTACACCCAACTCTTGATTGTTTCATAGTTTTAACACAATATTAATTTTAGATTAATTTAAGGTTTTTACTTCACTTTATGACTATAAAAGGTTATAGTAAGTTCATCAACATGAAAACTATGGATTTAAAGGATAAAGGAGTATATTGTATGTCATTATCACCCAGAGTTGCCTGGCTAATTTTGGCCAGCTACCTTATTCTTATCATCCTATCAATGATACTGCCTATCAAGAATATAAATCTTATTGTCTACACCATCCTGATGATTGAAAATCTTTCGGTTATAGGCCTTCATGTTAAAGGTAAATACTTTTCTTAAGTCAAAAACGATACTATATAGAGGCTGATAATTTGTTCATAGATATCAGTCTTTTCTTTTGCCCTCTTGAGATTTGACAGAGAGGCATCACCTTAAACTCGGGTCAAAAAACTTGACTGTAAAATTAGTTTCGTTTGACAGAAATTTTATAATTTAACTGCTAAATATTGCACCATTTGGCATGAGATTTAATTTTAAATTGTTAGGCTTTACAAAGTCTTGATAGAGTTTTTATAATGATAATCGTTAGCGAACATAATATCATAGATGGGGTAATGAATTATGAATATACAAACAATTCAACAATTTGGCGCAATGGATACAGAAAAAGCCCTTGTCACTGTAAAGGATGGTATCTTTGGATATCTTTCCTCCTTATCTTAGAGTGACAGGAGTTATCGTAGAAATACAGGTAGGTATTAGCTCCCTATACTAACTGTATAACTATATTTGATAATAAGACAAACTTCTAAGTATAAAATACTTGGGAGTTTTATCTTGTTATAAATACATATGATTAGAAGGCTCTTTAAACAAACTATCTTACGAGAATAATCTGAAAAATCAAGTTAATTTTAAGAAAAAAACAAACTCTTTTCGCAAGCATTAAAAATAGTTTCATTTGCTAATATATCCTTAACAAAAGCTTAGAGATGTGTTATTCTAACATTGTTAGCTAACATAATATCATAAGTGAGGTAATGAAAATGAATACACAAACAATTCAACAATTTGACGTACTAGATATTGACATGCTGGCTGCTATCGACGGTGGTGATTTTGATCCTTATAAGTGTGTTGCAGGTACTGCGGGTACTGCAATAGGCAGCGGTGTGGCAGGTGCTGGAGTTGGTGCTGGAATTGGTGCTGCTGCGACAGCTCCCGTTGCAGAAGGTCTTGGATTGGGTCCCCTTATTGGCGCAGCTATTGGTTGGGATGTTGGCGTTGTCGGAGGAGGCCTTACGGGTTACGCGACTTTCTGTCGTTAGTCATCTCTTCTTTTTGGAGTTGTTCTATTTATATTTTCAAGTCATCAAGTTTGAATCACTCATACTAAATGAATATTTTAAAAGGGTTTGTTATGAGGATATCGACGATTGAATACTTGATGTAATGGATATGGGACACTTGATTACTGTAGCAGGCGATGCCCTTATTGGGTCCCCCCGTTTTTGCTATTCCTAGCTATTATGACCTAGTAGGTAGTGCGACGGTTAGCAATGTCGTTGATATCATTGGCAATGCTATCGCTCATTACTATTGGGTCGTTATTAATTAATTTTAAATTACATTAGTATTTTGCCCCACCTTGCTACTATAAAAGATTAATAAGCTCATCAGCATTAAAACGATGAATTTAAAGGATAATAGGGCACTATAGGGGTCCTTCTCGATATTGATAATAAAGAAACTTTCCAGTATTTTGTACTGGAGAGTTTTTTCTTATCATTGTAAGAGGCTCATAAAATTTTTATCAGAGAGTTATTTAAACTAAATTTTATGAGAATAATCTGCAAAATTAAGTTAATTTTAAGCAAGCGACAAACTCTTTTCATAAATATTAAAAATAGCTTTGTTTGCCAATATTGCCTTAACAAAAGCTTAAATATATGTTATTCTAACAATGTTAGCTAACATAATATCATAAGTGAGGTAATGAAAATGAATACACAAACAATTCAACAATTTGACGTACTGGATGCTGAAATGCTGGCTGGGATAGAAGGCGGTGGTTGGTGGCCATCCTGGGATGAGATCTGGAAGGGCTTCAAGTGTGTCGCAGGAACGGCCGGTTCAACTGGCTTAGGAGCTTTGGCGGAATCCCCTGTTCTAGGTGGCTTGAGTGGCTTTGGTGTAGGAATTGCAACATTCTGTTAATTATTAATAAGTCATATTATAATGCTACTTACACGCGTTTTTGAGTAAAACTTATTACTCCTATTACTATTCAAAAACTCGTTTGCTATTGTTCGATAGCCTTTTATGTTGCTAGTAACTCCAAAGAGATTTTTATGAAAATAAAAACAGTTCAAGAAGCTGAGGCATTTAATACAGAGGTGTTTATTATCATATTCGGTAGTGGAGTTCCCGTTGTTCCCAGCTCTTATATCTTAGGTAGTGTATTAATTAACAATGTCATGGGTATGCTATCGCTCATTACTATTGAGGTTATTATTAATTAATTTTAGCTGGTCTGTTTTCCGCTTGATGTGGAAAAAGGCCAGTTTTTTATCGGAAAATTATAGGTAATAAATAACACCTCTAATTGGTTTTTGAACCAGTCTGAGGTGTTACTTCTATTACATTTCTTTTGGGGCATCAACGCCGAGGAGACGCAGGGCTTCTTTTAGAACCAGACCGGTGGCATAGCTGAGAGCTAGGCGGCTGTTGCGCTCTGGACTATCATCGAGAATGCGTTTGTGAGCATAGTATTTGTTAAAGGCTTGGGCGAGATTGATAGCGAATTTTGCAATGATTGATGGTTCAAAGTCATGGGCAGCCCGACTAATGTAGCGTGGAAAATCTTGAATGAGCCTGATAATTTCCCAACTTTCCGCATCATCTAATTGATAATTTCCGCTAGTATTAGGAGTGAAATTGGCCTTGCGCAGGATGGATTGGATGCGGGCATAGGCGTATTGGACATAAGGACCAGTTTCTCCTTCAAAAGAGACCATAGCTTCAAGGTCAAAGTCATAGCCGTTGAGGCGGTCGGTTTTCAGGTCGTAAAACTTGATAGCACCAACACCAACAGCGTGGGCTACTGCCTGCTTATTGGCAAGGTCGGGATTTTTGCTGTCAATTTGATCTTCAGCACGTTTAATTGCTTCGGCAATTGTTGGTTCTAGTAGGATAACATTGCCCTTACGAGTTGAGAGCTTCTTACCTTCTTTAGTGACTAGTCCAAAAGGAACATGGGTGATCTGGTCGGACCAGTCGTAGCCCATTTCCTTAAGCACCGCCTTAAGCTGTTTAAAGTGAGCAGCTTGTTCATTGCCGACCACATAGATGGCCTTGGCAAAATTATAAGTGCGTTTGCGGTAGAGGGCAGCGGCTAAATCGCGCGTAATATAAAGTGTTGCACCATCAGACTTTTTTATCAAGGCAGGATGTTCGATGCCATATTTTTCCAGATTGACGACCTGAGCTCCTTGGGATTCCTGCAATAAGTTTTTTTCTTGAAGAAGTTCAACCACTTCATCCATCTTATCGTTGTAGAAGGCTTCACCATTATAACTATCAAAGGATACGCCGAGCTCATCGTATAGGCGGTTGAATTCAACCAGACTTTCATCGCGGAACCATTGCCAGAGCTCAAGCGCTTCGGGGTCGTTTGCTTCCAGTTTACGGAACCAGTCACGCGCTTCTTCATCTAATTCGGGGTGTTCTTGTGCTTCGGCATTGATACGAACATAGAGTTTGAGCAATTCATTAATTGGATTAGCCGTAACAGCTTCGCTATTACCCCATTTTTTATAGGCTACGATCAGCATTCCAAACTGTTTACCCCAGTCACCGAGATGATTGATCTTGACGGATTGGTAGCCCATTTTTTCAAAAATCCTGGCTAGACTGTCACCGATAACAGTTGAGCGCAGGTGGCCAATGGAAAAAGGCTTGGCGATGTTGGGGCTTGACATATCAATGGCGACCTTACGTCCTTGTCCCAGATTTTGGCTGGCATAATCGTCTCCCTTGGCAACAACTTCAGTCAAAACCGCCTGTGAAATATCTTTTTTATTTAAGAAAAAATTGACATAAGGGCCAACAGCTTCGATTTTTTCAAACTTGCTAGAGTCAATCTTTTTAGCAAGATCGCTGGCAATCATTTGTGGTGCCTTGCGCAGCAACTTAGCCAAAGAAAAAGCTGGGAAAGCTAAATCTCCCATTGCTGCATTTTTGGGAATTTCCAATAGGTCTGTAATCTCCTCAACTGATAAATCGGGCAGGGCAGCCTTGATTTTCTGAGCGACGATAAGTTTGTTATCCATGGTTTTCTCCTGTGAAAGTATTCATTTTATTGTAACATAAATAGCCTATTTTTTCTGCTAAAATTGCTGGTTTCTGAAGTAGGCGATTGATGAAAAATAGTCGTCTTTTTGTTATAATATTTAAAGTATAATTATAAGGACAACGAGGAAAATAATGAATAAATCGGAACGCCAGAATAAAATCAAAGCTATCATTCAACATCAACATGTGGGAACTCAAGGAGATATTAAAGATAGCTTAGCAGATCAAGGAGTTTCAGTGACACAGGCAACCTTATCAAGGGATCTGCGTGAGATTGGTCTACTCAAGCGTCGTGATGAGCTGGGTAAGCTCTACTATACTTTGTCTACTGAGGAAGATTCCCACTTTTCTAATGTTGTGGGAGACTACATCAAAAAGGTTTCCAGAGCTGGCTTTATTCTGGTTTTAGGAACAGAGCTAGGGGAGGCTGATGTGCTTGCTAATATCATTGATCGAGAAGGTCGAAGCGATATCTTAGGGACAGTTGCTGGTGCCGATACCCTACTGGTAATTTGTCAAAATGAGGTCAAGGCTCAAGCTATTGAGGACGAATTGTCATAATGGCTAACCTTGAACAAGCTATTCGAGAGTTGCAGGCGCTCTTGAGTCAACATGAAAGTGTAGAAGCCTTTCGAGAAGTGCAGGCCAAAGTTGATCAATTACCTGAACTGAATCAATTAGCCCACGATATGAAAGCCTACCAGCAAGAGGCTGTCCTTTTTGAAAAACTTGAAAAAAATCAGGCAGCAGATCAGCTGGCACAAGAGCTTTCTGAGCTACCCTTGGTTCAGGATTACCGCGCTAAGATGCAAGATGTTAGTGATCTCTTGCAATATGTTACCAAAAGCTTAGAAGATAAGATAAATGAGGAATTAAGCAATGGTCAAAGAAGATAAGATTTCTCCTGGTATGCAGCAGTATTTAGACATAAAAGAATCCTATCCGGATGCTTTTTTACTTTTTCGTATGGGGGATTTTTATGAATTATTTTATGATGATGCTGTCAAAGCGGCTCAAATTTTGGAAATCAGTCTGACCAGTCGCAATAAAAATGCAGATCATCCAATTCCAATGGCTGGTGTACCCTATCATTCTGCTCAACAATATATTGATGTCTTGGTGGATTTGGGGTATAAGGTTGCTATTGCAGAGCAGATGGAGGATCCTAAAAAGGCAGTCGGTGTGGTCAAACGTGAGGTTGTTCAGGTAATCACGCCGGGAACAGTTGTGGATTCTACTAAACCTGATAATGCTAACAACTTTCTGGTAGCCATTGATTTCTTAAATGGACTCTATGGTCTGTCCTATATGGATCTGACAACGGGAGAATTCTATGCAACAAGTTTGAGCGATTTTGCGGCTATACGTAGCGAAATTCAAAATCTAAAGGCGCGTGAGGTCGTTGTTGGCTATGAACTTAGTCGAGAGCAGGAGCAAGAATTGACCAAGCAAATGAATTTGCTTTTATCACCTGAGAGTGGAGTTTATGAAGATGTCCATTTGTTAGGTGATGATTTATCGAGCGTTGAATCTCAGGCAGCAGGTAAACTTTTACAATATGTCCACAGGACTCAAAAGCGGGAGCTCAGTCATTTGCAAAGATTAGTCCACTATGAAATTAAGGACTTTTTGCAGATGACTTATGCAACCAAGGTTAGTTTGGATCTGCTGGAAAATGCTAGAACAGGCAAGAAACATGGTAGTCTATTTTGGCTCCTAGATGAGACCAAGACGGCCATGGGAATGCGTCTCTTACGAACTTGGATTGACCGTCCTTTGGTTAGTCAGGACCGTATTTTGGAGCGCCAAGATATTGTTCAAGTTTTCTTGGATAACTTCTTTGAGCGCAGTGACTTGACTGACAGTCTTAAAGGTGTTTATGACATTGAGCGCTTAGCCAGCCGTGTATCTTTTGGCAAGGTTAATCCCAAAGATTTGTTGCAGTTGGGACAAACCTTGGCCCAGGTTCCACGGATTAAAGCTATTTTAAGTAGTTTTGATAGTCCAGCCCTAGATCAGTTAAATGCTGCTATTGATGCGCTGCCTCAACTAGAAAGCCTTATTAGCTCAGCGATTGATGAAAATGCTCCAGCTACCATTACCGAAGGTGGTATGATTCGGACCGGTTTTGATAGTCAATTGGACCATTATCGGCAGGTCATGCGGGAAGGGACCAGCTGGATTGCTGAAATGGAAGCTAAAGAACGTGCAGCTAGTGGTATTTCAACCTTGAAAATTGACTATAATCGTAAAGATGGCTACTATTTTCATGTTACCAATTCCAATCTACCGCTTGTTCCTGATCACTTCTTTCGTAAGGCAACCTTGAAAAATTCTGAGCGTTTCGGAACGGCAGAGTTGGCCAAGATTGAAGGCGATATGCTGGAAGCTCGTGAACAGTCCGCCACTTTGGAATATGATATTTTCATGAGTGTCCGCAATCAAGTTGAACAATATATTCAACAACTGCAGGATTTGGCTAAAAACATTGCAACGGTTGATACGCTGCAGAGTTTGGCGATTGTCGCTGAAAATAACCATTATGTTCGTCCTACTTTTAATAATCAAAAAATTATTGACATTCAAGAGGGGCGTCATGCTGTGGTTGAAAGGGTTATGGGAGCTCAAGAATATATTCCCAACACTATCGCCTTGGATCAAGCAACGGCTATTCAGTTGATCACCGGACCAAATATGAGCGGGAAATCGACCTATATGCGTCAATTGGCATTGACTGTTATTATGGCTCAAATGGGGTCTTTTGTAGCAGCCCAGTCTGCTGAACTTCCGATTTTTGATGCTATCTACACCCGCATTGGAGCCGCAGATGATTTGATTTCTGGTCAATCAACCTTTATGGTAGAAATGATGGAAGCTAATATGGCCATTCAGCGTGCCACATCCGGTTCCCTTATTCTCTTTGATGAACTTGGCCGCGGGACAGCAACCTATGATGGTATGGCTCTAGCTCAGTCTATTATCGAATATATCCATGACAAGGTAGGAGCAAAGACCATGTTTGCGACCCACTATCATGAGTTGACAGAGCTCTCAACTAGTCTACCGTATTTAGTTAATGTCCATGTAGCTACCTTGGAACAAAACGGCAATGTTACCTTTCTGCATAAAATCACAGAAGGGCCGGCCGATAAGTCCTATGGGATTCATGTTGCCAAGATTGCCGGTTTACCAAGTGATTTGCTCACTAGAGCAGACCGTATCCTGACAGATTTGGAAGCACATTCTGTCAGTCTAACGAGTGATAAAAAGGTTTCGCCTGAGTCTGATCAGGATGCGAATCAGCAATTATCCCTTTTTGAAATGAAGGGTATTAATGATGAACTAGCAGCAGCTCTGGCAGAGCTTGATGTTGTTAATATGACGCCCATGGAAGCTATGACTGCACTGTTTGAGATGAAAAAGTTACTGTAAGCGAGGAATTTATGCCAAAAATTATTGAACTACCCGAGGTGCTAGCTAACCAAATCGCTGCAGGAGAAGTAGTTGAACGCCCTAGCAGTGTCGTTAAAGAATTGGTTGAAAATGCTATTGATGCTGGTAGTACGCAAATTACTATAGAAGTTGAAGAATCGGGCCTTAAAAAAATCCAAGTGACCGATAATGGACAGGGAATCGAGACCGATGATGTTGCTCTTAGTCTGCGTAGACATGCGACTAGTAAGATTAAAAATCAAGCTGATCTCTTTCGAATTAGAACTCTTGGTTTTCGTGGCGAGGCCTTACCTTCTATCGCTTCAATCAGCGATATAACCCTCAAGACGGCTGTTCAGGGTGAAGCACACGGTACTCTGTTAATTGCTAAGGGGGGGGATATCCTTTCGCAAGAGCCTGTCAGTACACCAGTTGGAACAAAGATTACAGTTGAAAGTCTTTTTTTCAACACGCCAGCTCGCCTTAAATACCTGAAGTCTTTACAGGCAGAATTGGGCCATATCGTGGATGTGGTCAACCGCCAAAGTTTAGCTCATCCTGAAATTGCCTTCGTTTTGATTAACGATGGTCGCCAGCTGACTAAAACCTCTGGAGCTGGCGATTTACGTCAAGCGATTGCAGCTATTTATGGACTTAATACAGCTAAAAAAATGGTGGAAATTTCTAATTCGGACTTAGATTTTGAGGTGTCAGGCTATGTCAGTCTACCTGAGCTAACCAGAGCCAATCGCAATTACATCACTATTCTCATCAATGGACGCTATATTAAGAATTTTCTGCTTAACCGTGCTATTTTAGACGGCTATGGTTCCAAACTTATGGTTGGCCGCTTTCCTCTAGCAGTTATTGATATCCAAATTGATCCTTATTTAGCGGATGTCAATGTCCATCCGACTAAACAAGAGGTTCGTATCTCCAAAGAAAAAGAATTGATGCAGCTGATTAGTGCAGCTATCGCGGAAAGTTTGCAAGAGCAGGATTTAATCCCAGATGCCTTGGAGAATCTAGCTAAATCAAGTATCCGTCAAAGTGAAGGTTCTGTCCAAACCAGTCTACCCCTCAAGCAGTCCAATCTTTGTTATGATAAAGAGCGTCAAGATTTTTATCTTAAATCAGAGATTGAAGTCGCAGAAAAGCCATTAGAAAGTACTTCTGATACTGTCAATCAAGTTGACAAGCTTGTAAAGCAATCGACTCATGTTAAACGTGCCCAACGTTACAAAGAAGCTGCTGAAGATTTGGAACATCCCGATATTGATTTCTCGAAGAAATCTCAGACTAATAAACTTTTAGAACGTCTGGAAACTGAGGAAAAATCACAATTCCCAGAGTTAGATTATTTTGGGCAGATGCAGGGGACCTATCTGTTTGCTCAGGGTGAAGGGGGCCTCTATATCATTGACCAACATGCGGCTCAGGAGCGGGTTAAGTATGAGTATTACCGTGAAAAAATTGGAGAAGTTGACAGCAGTTTACAACAACTTCTAGTCCCCTATCTCTTTGAATTTATGGCGGATGACTTCATCAATCTGCAGGAAAAAATGTCTCTGTTAAACGAGGTTGGTATTCATTTAGAGCCTTATGGTAATAATACCTTTATTATGCGGGAACATCCTATCTGGATGAAAGAAGATGAAATTGAATCAGGTGTTTATGAGATGTGCGACATGCTGCTGTTGACCAATGAAGTTTCCATCCAAAAGTACCGTGCTGAACTAGCGATCATGATGAGTTGTAAACGTTCTATCAAAGCTAACCATTCCTTAGATGACTACTCTGCCCGTGATTTGTTAGTGCAGTTAGCCCAGTGTCAAAATCCTTATAATTGTCCCCATGGTCGGCCAGTACTGGTCAATTTCACCAAGTCTGATATGGAAAAAATGTTCCGTCGCATTCAGGAAAATCATACTAGCCTACGAGAATTAGGGAAGTACTAGGTAGGATAGTATTCAATACAAAAAATATAGTGATAAAGGAATTTTATGTACGATTATATCAAAGGAAGATTAAGTAAAATCACGGCCAAATATATCGTGGTTGAAGCAGGTGGTCTTGGCTATATCCTCAATGTGGCCAATCCTTACAGCTTTTCTGACCAGATGAATCAAGACATACAGATTTATCTGCATCAGTTTATCCGTGAAGATGCTCACCTTCTCTATGGTTTTCATGATGAAGACGAAAAGGCTGTTTTTCTCAACCTCATCTCAGTATCGGGGATTGGTCCGACGACAGCACTAGCTATCATTGCTGTAGATGACAATGAGGGGCTTGTCAACGCTATTGATCATAGCGACATCAAATATCTGACCAAATTTCCGAAAATTGGTAAAAAAACTGCCCAACAGATGGTCTTGGATCTAGCAGGTAAATTTATTGAAGTTCCGCAAGAAAATGGTAAAGTTGCCAAGACAGTGTCGGCGGGTAATGAGCAATTAGAAGAAGCTATAGAAGCCCTTTTGGCACTGGGCTATAAGGCTAGTGAACTTAAAAAAATCCGTACCTTTTTTGAAGGAACCAATGAGACCGCGGAGCGCTACATCAAGCAGGCTCTGAAAATGCTGATGAAATGAGGAAGGAGTGAGCAAATGAAACGTTGTGGCTGGGTTAAAGAAAATAACACTTTATATGTGGCTTATCACGATGATGAATGGGGGAAACCTCTCCATGATGAGCAGGCTCTCTTTGAGTTGCTCTGCCTTGAAACCTACCAGGCCGGTCTCTCTTGGGAAACTATTCTCAATAAGCGGGTCGCCTTCAAACAGGCTTTTTACGATTATGACTATAGCAAGGTTGCTGCTATGTCGGATGAGGAATTGGAGGCTGTACTGCAAAATCCGGCAGTTGTCCGCAACCGTGGCAAAATTTATGCAACCAGAACCAATGCCCAAGCTTTTCTGAAAGTTAGGGAAGAATTTGGCTCCTTTGACTCTTACCTTTGGTCCTGGGTAAGTTTTACACCGCTTGACAATTCTGTCAAGGACTATAAACAGGCTCCGGCTAAGACAGAACTGTCTGAAAGGATTTCTAAGGATCTCAAAAAACGAGGTTTTAAGTTTGTGGGACCAGTCTGTATCTATTCTTTTCTACAAGCGGCAGGTCTAATCAATGACCATGAAGTTAGCTGTGATTGGCATTTTGAGAATTAGTAATACGCAGATAAGTTTTACCGGACCAGATAAGAATATAAAAATGAGACTGATTTCCAGTCTCATTTTTATATTCTTATTCAGAAGCCAGAGCATCGATGGTATTTAGACGGGCAGCCTTGCTTGACGGTGCCAAACTGGCGATAAGGGCAATCAGAAGACCAATGATAACAGTGGTTATAGTGGCTGTTAGTGAAATTTGGATAATATCATACTTAATAGTAGAATAAACCGCCCTATTAACCAGAGCTTGAATTAAAAGCGCGGTGATGATGGCCATAATGTTTGCCGAGATACCTAGTAACAGACTCTCATTGACAAATAAATGGCGGATATCCTTACGTCTTGCTCCCATGGAACGCAGAATACCAATTTCTTTGGTCCGTTCAGTAACGCTCATGTAAGTAGTGGCGACAATCATCAGAATGCTGACGAGCAGAGAGATACCGGCAATCATGGCTAGGACAAAGCTGACAATGTAGGTCACTTGGACGATGCTATCTAGCATACCACCGATACCAGTGATTGAATAGAGGTTTTTACCATCTTTTTTCATGGCTTTGATGGTATTTTGCGCTTCTTTCGTATTGTTTAAATCGTCCATACTAGCCGTGATGAAATTTGGTTTTAATTTAGCATTTTGCGCAGCAGCTGCATCTTGCAAACTTTTATAGGTCACCAAATTCATACCTTCTACGGTGCCAGCAATGGTATATTCTTTGCTGATAGCAACGGGTTGACCATTGGCATCGAAAGCAGATAGAGTGATGGTGATTTTTTGCCCAACGGCCTTTTTGATATCCTTACTGATATAGCGTTTGGCGTAATCCTTAGAGACGATAATCTCATCATCTTTAGGCAATTTCTTACTAGAAATATTCTTTTTGACAATAGTATCATTAATCGTTTGTAGAACCTGACTTTGAGTAGTTTCACCCTTGTAGTTGACATTGAAGAGTGGTGCATAATAGCCGTACTGTGTTTTGATAACGTGCTTAGTATTAGCAACTCTATCTTTATCTTTTGCGGTCATACCAGTACTGTTCAGCCGTCTTGCATCAGCGAGAGTGACTTGGAAGGCTTTGGGATTCGCGATGTCAGCAATAAAACTATTCATATAACCACGGGCCCCATTACCCAGTCCCAAAAAGAACATAACCGAAAACAGACCAATAGCCATACCGATGGCGATGATAAGATTTTGCTTCCAAGCACTTCTGAAATGCGCCCAAGCCATTTTCCAGCTAGCACTTCTCGTCAATGGTTTAGAGTCAAATATTGTCTCCTTTTCTTTACTTGAGAAAGGTTCGCGCAACCTTTGGTCATTGGTGACTTGACCATCGACCAATGATATAATGCGTGTACCAGCTTCGGCAACTTCTTGGGAGTGTGTGACCACGATAACGGTTTTACCAGACTTAGCAATATCCTGCAAAATAGTGAGCACTTCCCTGGTGTTCTTGCTATCTAGGGCCCCAGTTGGTTCATCTGCGATGATGATCTCAGGATTACTTGCTAGAGCACGAGCGATAGCAACTCTTTGTTTTTGCCCACCAGATAGCTGAGCCGGCTTTTTCTTGCGGTGCTCAAAGAGGCCAACCTGTTTCAAGAGATCCTCGGCATGAGACAACTGTTCCTTGTGGGACAGTTGGGTCATTTTCAGACTAATTAAAACATTGTCCAACACACTCAGATAATTGATTAAATTAAAGGATTGGGAAATGAAGCCAATTGTTTGTCGGCGATACTCATCGAGAGCCTTTTCACGTTTATCCTTTTGACGCTCTCCGTTGATGATGACATCTCCAGTATATTCCCTATCTAGACCACCGATAATGTTCATCAGAGTTGATTTACCGCCCCCGGATTCTCCTAGGATACTGACAAAGTCTCCCTTATCAAAAGAAAGATTAATCCCGTTCAAGACAGGAAATTCTTCTTTACCTAAATAATAAGACTTATGAATATTTTGTAATTTTAATAAACTCATTATACTGCCTCTTAACGTTGTAATATGTAGATGATACAATTTTTTGTTGACAAAGTCAAAAATTAAGCAGAAAAAGAGCACTTTGTTAAAATAAGATGGCGTCAGCTTCAAATCAATTTTCTTCATCTCACAAATGATAAAAATTTTGTTAAAATAAGATGAATTTACGAATAGATAAGTGGGTGACAAAATGAAAGCTGAAATTATTGCCGTTGGGACAGAGATCCTAACAGGACAGATTGTCAATACCAATGCCCAGTTTTTATCAGAAAAATTGGCGGCTTTGGGCATTGATGTTTATTTTCAGACGGCTGTTGGAGATAACGAAGAGCGACTTTTATCGATCCTTGATATTGCTAGCCAGCGTAGTGATACCATCATCCTCTGCGGCGGACTTGGCCCTACTGATGATGATTTAACGAAACAAACTTTAGCACATTATCTAAAGCGTCCTCTAGTTTTTGATCAGACTGCCAAGGAGCGATTGGACTCTTTTTTTGCCGCTCGTCCGGCTGTTCTACGCACTCCCAATAATGAATGTCAGGCTAAAATTATTGATGGGGCGAAAGCCTTACAAAATCGTACGGGCCTAGCAGTCGGAGACTTTTTGAAGATTGATGGGAAAAACTATATTGTCTTGCCAGGTCCCCCAAGTGAGCTTCAACCCATGGTTCAAGAACAGTTGTTGCCACTTTTGATAGAGAACCACCAGCAATTATTTTCACGTATTCTTAGATTTTTCGGTATTGGTGAAAGTCAGTTGGTCACTGTCATTGATGACTTAATCAAAAATCAGACTGATCCGACCATAGCTCCTTATGCTAAGACGGGAGAGGTAACCTTGCGCTTGTCCACCAAGGCCGATAGCTCAGAGCAGGCTAATCAAAAATTTGATCAGCTCGAAAGTCAAATCATGTCGGTTGAGTCTTTAGAAGGACAGAAGCTGACAGATTATTTTTATGGTTATGGGGATGATAATTCTCTGTCTCAAATCACTTTTGATTTACTCAGAAAGAAGCAAAAAACAATTACAGCAGCTGAGAGTTTGACGGCCGGCCTTTTCCAAGCAACTTTAGCAGATTTTCCTGGGGCCTCTAATGTTTTCAGCGGTGGTTTTGTTACTTATAGTATAGAGGAAAAAGCAAAAATGTTAGATATCCCCCTAGCGGAGCTAGAAATCCACGGTGTTGTTAGTGACTATACTGCTCAACAGATGGCTGCCAGTGCAAGGATTAAAACAGGGGCAGATTTGGCAGTTTCTTTGACAGGAGTTGCTGGACCGGATAGTTTAGAAGGTCAACCAGCAGGGACAGTTTTTATCGGTTTAGCAACCCAAAATGAGATTGCTTCTCATCAGGTCAAAATTAGTGGGCGTTCCCGTTCGGATGTCCGTCAAATTGCGGTCTTGCACGCCTTTAATTTGGTACGAAAAACTTTATTAAATGACAAAGATTTAGTATAATAACTAATACTAAATAGAAAATAGGAGAAAAAAATTGGCTAAAAAAGTAAAGAAAACTGAAGAAGTCACTAAAAAATTTGGTGACGAACGTAAGAAAGCCTTAGATGATGCCTTGAAAAATATCGAAAAAAATTTTGGTAAGGGTGCCATTATGAAACTCGGTGAACGCGCTGAGCAGAAGGTTCAAGTGATGAGTTCTGGCAGTCTCGCACTAGATATTGCTTTAGGAGCTGGGGGTTATCCTAAAGGACGTATCGTTGAAATCTATGGACCTGAAAGTTCAGGTAAGACAACTGTTGCTCTCCATGCGGTTGCCCAAGCACAAAAAGAAGGTGGTATTGCCGCCTTTATTGATGCCGAGCATGCTTTAGATCCAGCTTATGCAGCAGCACTAGGTGTTAATATTGATGATCTCTTGTTATCGCAACCGGATTCTGGTGAGCAAGGACTTGAAATTGCGGGCAAGCTGATTGATTCAGGAGCTGTAGATCTTGTGGTTATCGATTCGGTTGCTGCGCTTGTGCCACGTGCAGAAATCGATGGCGATATTGGGGATAGTCACGTCGGCCTACAAGCCCGGATGATGAGTCAAGCTATGCGTAAATTGTCAGCTTCTATCAATAAAACAAAGACTATCGCTATTTTTATCAATCAACTGCGCGAAAAAGTTGGTGTGATGTTTGGGAATCCGGAAACAACCCCTGGTGGCCGTGCCTTGAAATTTTATTCATCGGTTCGTTTGGATGTACGTGGCAACACTCAAATCAAGGGAACCGGCGCTCAAAAAGATCAAAATATTGGTAAAGAAACAAAAATCAAGGTTGTTAAAAACAAGGTAGCTCCACCATTTAAAGAAGCTTTTGTAGAAATCATGTATGGGGAGGGTATTTCGCGTACGGGTGAATTGGTTAAGATTGCGACTGATTTAGATATCATCCAAAAAGCAGGAGCTTGGTATTCTTATAATGATGAAAAAATTGGACAAGGTTCAGAGAATGCTAAAAAGTTTTTAGCAGATAATCCAGAAATTTTTGATGAAATTGATAAGAAGGTCCGTATTCAATATGGATTGATTGACTCAGATGAAGCAGTAGAAAAAACAGATGAACCTGCAGTTACGGAAGAACAAACCGAGGACTTGGCATTGGATCTTGATACAATCGAAATTGAAGAATAAAAAGTAGCCTTTGGCTATTTTTTATAAGGAAAATAGAAATGTGTCAAAAATCTTAAAAAATCTCAAATATTAACATTTGAAGTTTTCTAGTTGACAAATTGAAAATAGGTCGTAAGACCTATGTTCTGCTTCTCTTTAGTATGTTAGAATGTAACCATCATATAGATAGAAAGAGAGAAGTGATTATGATTAAGATTTATACGATTTCTAGTTGTACTAGTTGTAAAAAAGCAAAAACTTGGTTAAATAACCATCAATTACCATATAAAGAACAAAATCTCGGAAAAGAAGGATTGACAAAAGAAGAAATTTTGAATATCTTATCAAAGACTGAAAACGGTGTTGAGAGTATCGTTTCCTCAAAAAATCGTTATGCGCGAGCGCTCAAATTTGATATTGATGAATTGAGTCTAAGCCAGGTTGTTGATTTGATTCAAGAAAATCCACGCATTCTTAAGAGTCCGATTTTGATTGATGACAAGCGACTGCAGGTTGGTTATAAGGAGGATGATATTCGCGCCTTCTTACCGCGTGCTATTCGTGAAGTTGAAAATAATCAAGCTCGTTTACGAGCAGTATTATAATAAAAAGTTGAAAAGAAGGGTGAAAGCCCTTCTTTTTTGCCTTAAAATAAGCTATAATGATGCTATAGGTGTTTTAAGAAAAGGAGAAAAATTATGAAAAGAAGAAGTTATATCACCATAATCATTTTAGTGATTGTTTTTGGTCTAGCTGCTTGTTCAAATAATTCACAGAGCAAGTCTAGTTCTAGTTCAACATCTGATACAACTAGTCAAAAATCTGATAATAAGAAAAAAGATTCTTCATCACATGAAGTAAAAAAAGTATCTGGAACTAAAGCTGTTCAGTTTAAATCACGAGATTACTCAACTGGTTCTAGCAGTACAAGTGGTACAGATGCTACTATTACAGAGACTGTCACTTATGATGGCGATGAATACAAGACCATAAAAATGGTAATAGCACAATCTCTACCGGATGATATTAAAGGGCGTGATATCAATGATGTGAGAGGAGCTCTACCTGAATTGGAAAAATCTAATACCATTCAGGATTTGAAAAAAGTCAAGGGAGTGACCGTTAATCTAGAGGTTACTGATGATTATCAGCTCAAGTATAATATTACTTATGATATGAAGAGCCTTGATAAATCTGCTTTAAATAATACCATTGCTCCTCTTTATTTTGATGAGTTGCAGAAAGTGACTCCCTTGGAATACGTCCTTCTTTTATTTAAAGAAGGAGGAACATCGGTAAAACCTTCCTAAAAACACTTTTCTTTGAAAAGAGAAGGAAAATAGGATATAATAACACAAATTGCTCTAACAGAAAGAAGGTGCAAGTATGGGATTTACAGATGAAACTGTTCGTTTCAATCTCGATGATGGAAGTAAGCAGGAAATCAGTGAGACACTGACGGCCGTGTATCGTTCATTAGATGAAAAAGGATACAATCCAATCAATCAGATTGTAGGTTATGTGTTGAGCGGGGATCCTGCTTATGTACCTCGTTATAACGATGCCCGTAATAAGATTCGTAAGTATGAACGCGATGAAATTGTTGAGGAACTGGTCCGTTTCTATCTTAAAGGAAATGGAATTGATTTTTGATGAGAGTTATGGGACTTGATGTTGGGTCAAAAACAGTCGGTGTTGCCATTAGTGATCCGCTAGGTTTTACAGCCCAAGGTGTTGAAATTATTCCAATAGATGAAGCTAAGGAAAACTTTGGTTTTGAACGTCTAGGAGAGTTGGTTAGTGAGTATAAGGTTGATAAGTTTGTTGTGGGCCTTCCCAAAAATATGAATAATACAAGTGGTCCCCGTGTAGAAGCTAGTCGTGCTTACGGGGAAAAAATCACCGAGTTATTTCATATTCCAGTGGACTACCAAGATGAACGATTGACAACAGTTCAAGCAGAGCGCATGTTGGTCGAGCAAGCAGATGTTAGCCGTGGAAAACGTAAAAAGGTTATTGATAAATTAGCGGCACAGCTGATTTTGCAAAATTATTTAGATCGAATGTTTTAAGGAGAAAGACTATGGCAGATGAACACAATCATAACCATGATCATGAAGTTATTACACTTATTGATGAACAAGGCAATGAGACCTTGTTTGAAATTCTTTTGACTATTGATGGTCGTGAGGAATTTGGCAAAAATTATGTTCTCTTGGTACCATCTGGTGCAGAGGAAGATGCCAATGGCGAAATTGAAATACAAGCTTATTCCTTTACAGAAAACGAAGACGGCACTGAAGGTGATTTACAACCTATTCCAGAAAACTCAGATGCTGAGTGGGATATGATTGAAGAGGTCTTCAATAGCTTCTTAGATGAAGAATAGTCAGTTGCCAATAGCAATATAACAAGAGATCCTGAGCAAATCTTACTCGGATTCTTTTCTACCCTTTGTCAGATAGTGCGTTTACATATTTTGAAAGAGTATCAGTTGATTATTCATAGAAGCATTTCAATCTATTTTTGAAACAAGACATTACAATGAAGGGCATAAATGACTCTGGGTAAAAGTGTCGTCGAAAAGTTTGTCATGCATTATGAAGTAATACATTGTTCCAATGAAACGATCTACAGAGGCAATCGTATATGGCTTAGTTAAAGTCGTCTGCGATTGTCTTTTTCGTATCTTATAAAAGTCTGCGATGTGGCAGGGATGGGTTTAGCTGCCACGATAGTGCGGATGCACTTATACAGAATCTTGCTAACGTAAAAATTCCCATACTTGGTAATATGTTTCTGAGCTAGGTAGTTTCCAGATTCATAATGTCTGGGATCTACCGATAAAAGTATTTATTGACTAGATTGCCAGACTGAAACCGATGAATATCTTCTAATTCAACAATAATACTTGTTGCAGTAAGTTCTGCGATACCAGAAATAGTGAGTGAAATTTCGTATCCTGTAATTTTAGGATATGTTTAGATTTGTCCGATATTTTACCACCCTTTCTCTAATCTATTTGCGAATAAAGAGTTGGAGGGCTAACTGATGAGAGGATTAGACTTATCAAAAGAAGAAATTAAATTTTTAGAGACTTACCAAAAACAAAAATATCACCGTTTTAAAGATATTCTAGTTTATTGTACTATCCTTAGAAAATTGACTAAAGATTAATTTTTGATATACTAGTGATAATAAATTCAAGGAGAAACATAGTGGCTCGTAGAAAAGAAGAAGGTCAAACTTATCATAGACGTCATAGAGTGGAAGATAAGTTTGATGTAGCAGAAGCTGAATTACAGAGAGAAACTCCAAAGTCTTATAAAATAAAAATTGATGGTTTGCATCGGTTTTATATTTTTATTTTGAGTTTAATCCTAGCGCTTACATCAGTTGCTAATCCTTTGTTGACAGACTTTGGGAACATTCATCAAACTGTTAATCTCTATACCGGACAGATGATGGCTAATGGCCATATCCCCTACTTAGATACATTTGCAACAGGGGGCTTCCTTTTCTATGTTATCATCGCCTTAAGCTATCTCTTGGGTTCTAGTATCTGGCTGATGATTATTGAATTATTAGCTTTTTATATGTCGGGGATTTATCTTTATAAAATTATCGCCTTTTTGACTAATAGGCATGGTATGGGAATGACCTTTACGGTGATTTTTTTCCTTCTTAATCTTGGTTTTGGTTTTGGTGGGCTTTATCCTATCCAATGGGCCTTTCCTTTCCTCTTGAATGCTCTTTGGTATTTGACAAAATATTTTGCAGGACATATCAATGATGAAGCTTTCATCATCTATGCTATTTTTGGCTCCATATCTGCTTTGATTGAACCTCGTAGTTTGATTTTTGGGGCTTTATCCTTTCTAGCTATTGGTATTTACAATTTCATGCAGCGCCATTTTGCGCGTGGTTTCTATCAACTTTTATGTATGATTTTCGGAGCTATTCTTGTTTACTATACTGTTGGCTACTTTATCTTTAATATGGGGAATTTATCAGATTATATTTCTCAAGCTCTTTTCTATAATTTTAAGGTATTTACTATTGGTAAGGAATCTTTCTTGATTACCATTCCTTATCAAATTCTGATTCTAGCATCATCTGGTTTACTGTTGGGTTTCTTTGGCTTTTGGGGTCACCTTGGACAAACTTCAAATTTTAAAACAATAAAATGGTTAATCTTTTGGAACTTGGTGTTCAGTCTGGTTATCGGAATTTTTGCTAGAAGTTACTATATTTTCCAGCTTTTGCTGGTGCTACCTTTTGGTTTGATTCTAACGGCTCTTGTTATAAACGATAATATTGATTATCAACGAGCAGAACCTAGCAGCAAGGGGAGCCGTGCAGCCCATCGGCGTAAGCACAGTCGTGAAGCTAATCGCAGTTACTGGGGAACTTTTGCAGAGAAACATTTTCAGCTTCCTGTCCTCGTTGTTATTGCAGGAGTAGTTCTTCCAATCTTTATTGGTATCATGTCACTTGGGCTTAATAGTGAGCGTAGTAACATTGCGGCCTACCTAAGGGAAAATACCGATAAGAAAAATACTATTTATGTATGGGATAACTCATCAAAAATTTATCTAGACACGGCTTTGCAGTCTGCTTCACAATTTCCAGTGCCTTCTGTGAATACTACAACTAAGGCCAATGCACAGAAATTGGAAGATGAGATTTTGCAAGCCAGGGCCCAGTATATTGTGGTCAATAATTCTGAGAACTTATCGAGCGATATTGTCAATCGTTTGAATAGTACTTATGAGAAAATATCTGTAACAGATGCTGATCACTTTACGGTTTATCAAAAGAAATAAAACAAGTTTAAAATCAATATGTTGTGGTTTAAGAAAAAATCCACCACAACATATTGATTTTTTTTTGCCTTATGCTATAATGGAGTCCGAGGTGAAGTTCATGATTACATTAGAAAAAGAAATGGTGACGACTGTTCCTGAAATTACAGTTATTAAGCGTGATGGTCGTCATGTTAAGTTTGATCAGGATAAAATTTATCAGGCTTTGCTTAGAGCTAGTCAAAATGTGTCACCAATATCACCATTGATGGAAACAAAGCTAAAAGGAATTACTGATTGCATTGTCGCCGAGATTGCTGATCGTTTTTTAGCCGATATTAAAATCTATGAGATTCAGAGTATTGTTGAGCATGAATTGTTAGCTGCCAATGAGTATGCGATTGCTCAGGAATATATTAATTACCGGACACAGCGCGATTTTGCTCGTTCTCAAGCAACCGATATTAACTTTACTATTGATAAATTGCTCAATAAGGATCAGACAGTTGTTAATGAGAATGCTAATAAAGACAGTGATGTCTTCAATACACAGCGTGATTTGACAGCTGGTATCGTTGGGAAATCCATCGGTTTGAAGATGCTACCACCCCATGTGGCTAACGCTCATCAAAAGGGTGATATTCATTATCACGATCTTGATTATAGCCCTTATACGCCAATGACAAATTGTTGTCTGATTGATTTTGAGGGGATGCTGGCCAAGGGTTTTAAAATTGGTAATGCAGAAGTTGAAAGTCCTAAGTCAATTCAAACAGCAACAGCCCAGATTTCTCAAATTATTGCCAATGTAGCTTCCAGCCAGTATGGTGGTTGTACAGCTGATCGCATTGATGAATTTCTAGCACCTTATGCTGAACTCAACTATCAAAAGCATCTTAAAGATGCTCAAGAATGGGTAACTGGAGATAAACGTGAAGAATACGCACGGGTTAAGACCAAAAAAGACATCTACGATGCGATGCAGAGTCTGGAGTATGAAATCAATACTCTATTTACTTCAAATGGGCAGACTCCATTTACATCGCTTGGCTTTGGTTTAGGGACTACGTGGTTTGAAAGGGAAATTCAAAAAGCTATCCTGAATATCCGTATCAAGGGGCTAGGTAGTGAACACCGTACAGCAATATTTCCTAAGTTGATTTTCACCTTGAAAAGTGGTCTCAATTTAGAGCTTGGGACGCCCAACTATGACATTAAGCAGTTGGCCTTGGAATGTGCTACTAAGCGGATGTATCCAGATGTTTTATCCTATGATAAAATCATTGAATTGACTGGGTCTTTCAAGGCGCCGATGGGATGTCGCTCTTTCCTACAAGGTTGGAAAGATGAGAATGGTAAAGAAGTCAGCTCAGGCCGTATGAATCTTGGTGTTGTTACTGTCAATCTGCCCCGCATCGCTTTGGAATCCAAGGGTGATATGACAAAATTCTGGTCACTCTTTGAGGAGCGCATGCAGATTGCTAAGGAGGCTCTAGTTTACCGCGTTGAGCGTGTTAAAGAGGCTACGCCAGCCAATGCACCGATTTTGTATCAATATGGAGCATTTGGCAAACGTCTCTCTAAAATGGAAAATGTTGATGAGCTCTTTAGAAACCGTCGCGCAACCGTATCTTTGGGCTATATCGGACTCTATGAAGTGGCAACAGTTTTTTATGGTGGTCAATGGGAAACTAATTCTGAGGCTAAGGAATTTACCAAAGAAATCATTCGTCAAATGAAACATTTGGTTGAAGATTGGTCTGATGAATATGATTACCATTTCTCAATTTATTCAACACCTTCGGAGAGCTTGACAGACCGCTTTTGTCGTTTGGATATCGAAAAATTTGGTAAAATTGAAGATATCACAGCTAAGGAATACTATACAAATTCTTTTCATTATGATGTTCGGAAGAAACCAACACCATTTGAAAAGCTAGACTTTGAAAAGGATTATCCAGAGCTCGGCGCTAGCGGAGGCTTTATCCACTATTGTGAATACCCTGTCTTACAACAAAATCCTAAGGCTTTAGAAGCTGTTTGGGACTATGCTTATGACCGCGTTGGTTACTTAGGAACCAACACCCCAATTGATAAATGTTATGAGTGTGGTTTTGAAGGAGACTTTACTCCAACAGAACGTGGCTTTATGTGCCCTAATTGTGGTAATACGGATCCTAAAACGGTAGATGTTGTTAAACGAACTTGTGGGTATTTAGGAAACCCTCAAGCTCGTCCAATGGTTAATGGACGCCACAAGGAAATTTCAGCTCGTGTCAAGCATATGAACGGCTCATCTATCAAGAATGCAGGGAAATAAGCTATTCATCAATTAAATCAGAAAGGAGAAATAATGCCGGAAAATCAGAAGATTACAGATGAAACAGTCCTCTTTGACTTAAGTGATGCTGATTATGAATTGGTTCAAGATTTAACGACGGTATCTCAATCGTTGAAAGAAATAGGCTATGATCCAGTCAACCAAATTGTTGGTTACATCTTAAGCGGAGATCCGGCTTATATTCCTCGGCATAACAACGCTCGCAACTATATCCGTCGTCATCATCCAGACGAGATTGTTGATGAATTGGTTCGTTATTATCTTAATGAAAAATCATTTGAAATAAAATGATAGTGGCATTATAAGGAGTAGGTATGGGAAAGTACCAGTTAGATTATAAAAGTCAAGCTCAGGTGGAACGTTATCATGAAAAGAACTCCGTTAGTAATAAGAATGGCCATAAAACTCGGGTTCAAGAACTATTAAGACGGGCCAACATTGGAAAGAATGATTAAAAAGAGTTGGGGGTGGTAACCCAGCTCTTTACTTATCGCAAGAGGAAGAACTATGGAGTTACGTCGACCACAAGTGAAAGATAAGGAAAGTGTTTTAGCAATGATGTTAGAATTTGAGCAAGAGAGTGCTGCCCATGATGGTGGTTTCTGGGATACTGAGAACTTTGATTATGAGGAGTGGCTAGAGCAGAATTTTGATCATGAATTAGGATTGAATTTAGTTGACGGTATGGTACCCTCTATTCAATTTGTTGCTTTTAGTGATGATGGGAAGGCTCTGGGATTTTTGAGCCTACGTCTGCGCTTGAATGATTCCTTAATGATGAGTGGTGGACACATTGGCTATTCAGTTAGACCCAGTCAGAGAAAACGAGGGATTGCCAAAGCTATGTTGACACAAGCTTTACAAGTTTGTCAATCTAAAAACATAAAAAAAGTCTTAGTGACCTGTCACTCGGATAACTTGGCTAGTCGTGCCGTTATTTTAGCTAATGGTGGTCAATTAGAAGATGTTAGAAATGGCATTGAGCGTTATTGGATAGAAGTGGAGGCGCAGGTAGATAAATGAACAATCCTAAACCGCAAGAATGGAAGGCAGAGGAACTCAGTCAAGGGCGCATTATTGATTATAAGGCCTTTAACTTTGTTGATGGCGAAGGGGTTCGAAATTCACTCTATGTCAGTGGCTGTATGTTTCACTGTGAGGGTTGCTATAATGCGGCAACCTGGTCTTTTAAGGCTGGTATGCCTTATAGTCAAGAACTTGAAGAGCAAATTATGAAAGATTTAGCGCAGCCCTATGTTCAAGGTCTGACTCTACTTGGTGGGGAACCCTTTCTTAATACCGACACCCTCATACCTCTGGTTAAACGTATTCGAAAAGAATTACCAGAGAAGGATATTTGGTCTTGGACGGGTTATACTTGGGAAGAGCTCATGCTAGAAACACCGGACAAGTTGGAATTGTTAAAATTAGTTGATATTTTGGTTGATGGTCGTTTTGATATAACTAAGAAAAATTTGATGTTACAATTTCGTGGTTCGTCCAACCAACGCATTATTGATGTCAAAAAATCTTTGGAATCAGGCAAGATTACTATATGGGATAAACTTAATGATGGAGAAGCAGACTATGAGCAAGTTAATAGGGATAAGCTAATATAATTAAAGAATTATGGAAACATATAAAAAGCATAAAACTTATCATAATAGTTTTATGCTTTTAATTTTTAAAGGATTCTATGCTTAGTCTGTTGCCTTTACAAATACTAGAGAATGCTCTGTTGAAAGTTCCTCTCTATAATCAAAGTTATCAAAAGTGAGTGTTCGTAATCCTTCTATGTTATTTATCCTATGTTTGATAATTTGATTGAGACATTTACCACGAGCTTTTTTAGAAATGGTAGAATGAGTTTTAAGTTTCCCATCCTTTTCTTCATGAAAAATTAGCTTAATAAATTGGTCGGTATATTTTTTAGAGAAGACCGACTCGAATTCGCTGGATAACATAGAGATGATAGGTTGATTGTCTTCTTTAACAAATTGATCATAATAGGGTCGCCAGTAGTTTTTGAGAGATTGATTATCCACCTTTAGTTTGCAGTTGAAATCTAATCGATGCTCTGCAATGCTATCTAAAGCATTGATAACACCATATAAAGCAGAGGTGATAAAAACATGGTCTCTTATAAAGTTCAAGTCTTCATTTGTCAAGTTTTTGTCAATCTGTCGATACATCAAGCCATTAAAAAGCTCTAAAGCATGATAACCTAATGCTTGATTAGCTAGTAAGTTTGAGATATGCTGCCTCTCTTTTTCAGCAGTTTCCGGTTTTATATGGTAAATCTTTTCTAAGTCTTTAGAGTCGGCTTCCCCTAGTTTTTTTAGGATAGGCCAACTTTTACTTGGTAGTTGATGGGGATAGGTTTGCTCGGCTGCTTTCATTTCTTTAGCAGTAGGAATTAAGAATTTCATAGCTGTTTAGTTATCAGATTTTTGGCAGTAGGAGTGTTGCTTGATTAAATAATTGACCAAGCTACCATGCCTACTGCAAAGGTAAAATAGGCAATAAGGGCAGTTATTTTTAAACTTGTACTGATTCCTGTTTTGTGATGTTGCATGGGTAGAAAGAGAGCGGTTAGTGCCCCGCCAAAAGCTCCACCAAGATGTCCAACTAGACTTATAGTAGGTTGACCTGACAGGAGATCTAAGAGATTAAAAGCTAGATTCAGAAGAATTAAAATAAGAAATTGCTTACCCACGCGTTTAAGAACAGAATTATTACCGACATAGCCAACAATAAAGATTGCGGCAAAGAGACCAAAAAGTGAGGTTGAAGCCCCTGCTGAGACAACAGTTGGTGTAAAGAAAAGTGTGGCAGCATTTCCCATAATACCAGCTAATAGATAAAGCGTTAAAAACTTGGCTGTCCCCCAAAGATCTTCAGCCAAGCGTCCAACAAAATAAAGTGTCACTCCATTAAATAAAAGGTGCTCCCAACCAATGTGAACAAAAACAGGCGATACCAAGCGCCATAATTGCTGAGGATCAAATTGGACAGCTCGGCCAAACATGCCTCCAAAATTATAAATGGCAAGACTAGTAGTAGCCTGATTGCGATAAGTTATTTGAAGCGCCAGAAAGACAAGAATTGTAATAGTCAATAAGGAATAGGTTGCAGGATATTTTTTGAAATCATTTATCATAAGTAATCATCTTTCTAACGGCAATGTCGTGTTGATCAGGTATAAAGTTAGCTAATTGACAAGAGTAAACCAGACTAACAGTTTCCCCTTGGAAATCTTTGAGGTAACGATCGTAATAACCACCTCCATAGCCAATGCGGTAACCTTGAGAATTAAAAACTAAACCGGGAACATGGATGAGATTGATTAGGTCTTTGTCGATTGACTCTTCACCTTTAGGTTCTAGGAGACCAAAACTAGTTTTTTCTAAAGAATTTGGGTCGTATTGCGTAAATGTCATACGACCTTTGGGATAGGTTTTGGGTATCAGAATAACTTTTCCATCTGCTATTGCCCTCTCAATTAAGAGTTGGGTGTTATACTCATGATCGAAAGCTAAGTAAGTGGCAATGTATTTTGCTTCTTTATAAATCGATGTTGAGACTAACTGGTTGAGCATCTGTCTATCAGCCTCATTTTTATAGGTGCTGTCTAAAGATTTTAAATCAGCTAGAACTTTTTGTCTTAGATCATCTTTTAACATACTAATATCTTATCATTTTTCCTTGCAAATAGAATGATGAATATCTCTATTGCTTATACTATACAAAGTTATACTGTAAAAAATCATCAATAAGGCAGAGGCAGGTTTTAAATCAGTTAGCACGATAGGCGAGGAATCTTGCAATTGTATCAACAGCAAATGGTAAGACTTCTTCGCGAGGGCTCATTTTAGGGTGATGAAGCGGGTAAGGGGAATCAACCCCCAACCAGAACATTACACCGGGAATTTGGTGAAGGAGGTAACCAAAATCTTCGCCGGTCATAGCAGGCAGAATATCAATGAGATTAGCCTCAGTTTCTTGATCAAAGAAACGCATAAAATCTTTTGCTAAGCTAGGATCATTTTCAACCGGTAGATAACCGCCTTGGATGAGTTTGATTTCAACTTCCATGTCAAAGGATGCAGCTACTCCTTCAGCAATGGTTTTGAGACGTTTTTGTGTCAATAAGTTCATATCTTGTGTTAAAGTACGAATGGTTCCGTGGAGTTCGGCGGTTTCAGCAATGACATTATTGGTAGTCCCAGCGTGCATAGAACCAAAAGTAACCACTGCCCCTTCAATTGGGTCAACACTTCTACTGATGATAGTTTGGACTTGTGTCACAAAATAAGCTGCAGCAACGAGAGCATCGTTAGCATGGTGAGGAAAAGCAGCGTGTCCACCAATTCCTTTAAAAGTTATGAGAACTTCACATGTACCTGCAAATAAAGTGCTAGTGTTGGTAGCAATATCACAAACTTTTAAATCAGGACGAACGTGTAAACCGTAAAATTCATCTGGTTTCCAGTCACCAAAAGCGTCATCTTCATACATGAGTTTACCACCGGCGAGGTTCTCTTCTGCTGGTTGGAAGAGAAAAAGAAGATTATTTTTAGGTTGACTTACTACTAGTTTTTCAAGCAGGCCAAGCGCAATGGTCATATGTATATCGTGTCCGCAAGCATGCATTCGACCAGCATGTTGACTAGCAAAGTCTAGATCAGTGTCTTCTACTACTGGTAGGCCATCAATATCGGTTCGCCAACCTATAGTCTTTTCTGGTGCGGTTCCTTTCACGAAAACAAGAATTCCAGTTTTCCAAGTTCGCTGTTCGACAAAATTTTTGCTGGCAGTAATTTTAGCAATTTGTTCTAGCAGGTAGGTCTGTGTTTCAAACTCTTCAAGTCCAATTTCTGGGATTTGATGTAAGTCATGTCTAATTTTAATTAAATCCAAAGTCATTTTTAGTCCAATCTCATTGAGAAAATGGAGTAGAACATCTACTCCATTTATTCTTCATTACAGGTTACGCAAGGCATCTTCAAGAGCCGTTTTTTGTTGTGTTTGTTCATCGATTTCTTTGATGACACGGGCAGGGATCCCGGCGACAACGACATTTTCTGGAACATCTTGAGTTACAATGGCACCGGCTGCGACAACAGAATTGTTACCTACTTGAACACCTTCAATAATTACAGCATTAGCACCAACAAGGACATTATCACCGATGCGAACAGGATCAGCACTTGCTGGTTCAATAACACCAGCAAGCACGGCTCCTGCACCGATATGGCTATTTTTACCTACAGTGGCACGGCCTCCTAGGATAGCTCCCATATCGATCATAGTGCCTTCACCAATTTCAGCACCAATATTGATAACAGCTCCCATCATTACAACAGCATTATCTTCGACAGTAACTTGATCACGGATAATTGCTCCTGGTTCAATACGAGCATTGATATTACGTTTATCAAGTAAAGGGACAGCTGAATTTCGACCGTCTTGCTCAACGACATAATCTTTATTTTCAACTAAATTCACCAAGAGGGGCTCGATATCTTTCCAATCTCCAAAAAGAACATTTCCCAATTTGATAACAGTAGTTGGGAGGTTTCCTTCCAGTTCTCCTTCGAAAGTTACTTTAACATTAGTTTTCTTTTCGGCATTACCGATGAAGGCTATAATTTCTTGCGCAGTCATTTTTTGTGCGGTCATGAGATTCTCCAATTCCTTTATTCATTAGACATTATTATATCAAAAATTCAAAGATTATGGAGCGTAAGGATTAATAAATTCGCTCTATTTAAAATTATCGCAGAGGTCTTTGAATGATAAACAAAGAAAAACTCTTTTTTAGCCTCAGCGCCAGTAAACATAATCGGGATTGGGTGTGATATAGGCTAGGGTATCGCTCTCAGTATTAAATAGTAAAACAATATTTTTATCTTTATACTCGTAAATATAGTATCTATCCAGATTGCCAAGAACAAAGTCGTTGGCCACACTGTAAAAAGCCTTTGCTTCCTCTCGGGAAATCAGTTCAGTCTTAAATAAACTGATGATTCGCTCTTGTTCGTCTTCAGTCAGCATGGACTTCATGGTTTTGGTATCTTTGATAATACTACTAGGGCTCCCTAAAATTTGCTTGACTTTATTAGCGGTATAGCCTTTAAAATCAGGGGTAGAAGCAGCAAATCCTGAGCTGGAGGATTCGTAATAGATTTCGCTGCCATCTGTGGCATAAATTTTATCCGTATTAGCGGAATCAGCATCTTTAGGTAAATCAGTCGGATGGCGATTTTCATTAAATTTATCTCTGTTGGCTCCCTCGTCCTGAGATGAGGAATCAAAATTTTGTTCATCATCAGGAGTATTGGAGATATCTGTTTGATCAGGAGATTTGGCTTGTTCCTTTGAAGAGCAGTCTACCAAAAAAACACCTGCTGCCAGAAGGCATAACAGCAATAATAACTTTTTTCTCATTCATAAACTCCTAGTAAATAAAAAGCCTATATACATAGGCTTTTACACGTCAAGTTTATCCTCCCTGTAGGGCTCGAACCTACGACCCACGGATTAAGAGTCCGCTGCTCTACCAACTGAGCTAAGGAAGGAAAAAGAGCTGTATTGGTACCGGTGATTCACGCTTTGTATTGAACCCGCAATAAAAGCAGGTGGGTAACTCGCTCTTGCTATAGTTGCTTCCGCGTGTAACGGCCTGCATACTGCAAGAAGACTTATGTTTCCCTATAATACAAGATTTAGTCGGTCAACACATTGATGTGAATTCGTATACCACAGCAGTTCTATGCTTTTATAATACCATTTTTGAAAATTTTTTCAAGAAAAAATTATGATTTTTTAGTTTTATGGTTTGAAAGCTTATCAATTCTCTCTTTGTTAGCTCCCAGCGCCCGTTCGTACTTCCCAGTATCATTTGCTGTGAAATAGCTGGCGTTCTTAATTTTGTCTGGCAGATATTGCTGCTTGACCCATTTTTCAGGATAATCGTGAGGGTAAAGATAGTTTTGGGCATTGCCTAATTCTTTGCTTCCGCTATAATGTCCATCACGTAGATGGTGGGGGATGGGGAGGTTGCCGGAATTCCGTAAATCTCTTAAAGCAGCATCCATAGCTATATAAGCTGAGTTGGATTTGGGTGATAGTGCTAAATCAACAACCACATTAGCGATTAAGATCCGTGCTTCTGGGAATCCAATCTTTTGAGCAGCTTCAAGAGCTGTTACCGTATGTATCTGCGCATCGGGATTGGCTAAACCGATATCTTCATAAGCAATAACTGTCAATCGTCTGGCTAGACTAGGTAAATCTCCCGCTTCTATCAGTCGGGCAGCATAATGGAGGCTGGCATTGACATCAGATCCGCGGATGGACTTCTGCAGGGCGGACAGGATATCATAGTGGCCGTCACCGTCCTTATCCATAGAGATGTAGCTGCGCTGGAGGCTGTTTTTGATGACCTCAAGCGTGATATGACGCACCTCTTTTTGATCTGGTGCGGTTGATAGGACTGCTAAATCAAGGGAGTTGTAAGCTGAACGCAGGTCGCCATTGGTAGCTGTCGCAATAAAATCAAGGGCATCATCGTCTAAATCGACGGCCACCTCAAAGCCACGCTCCTTATCCGCCAGAACCCTTTGAAGGGCTGTCTTGATATCTTCATTAGACAGGGGCTCTAGCTCAAAAATCTGAACCCGGCTGCGAATGGCGGGCGTTACAGAAAAGAAAGGATTTTCAGTGGTTGCCCCAATCATGATGATATTGCCATTTTCAAGCAAGGGGAGCAAGAAGTCTTGCTTAGGTTTGTCTAAACGGTGAATTTCATCAAGAAGCAGCACCAAACCGCCTGAAAATTTGGCCTCTTCCGCAATTTCCTGCAGGCGTTTTTTACTGTCGGTTGTGGCGTTAAAGGTCCGAAAGGCAAACTGACTAGTACCTGCAATGGCAGAGGCAATCGAGGTTTTGCCGATACCAGGAGGACCGAATAAGATCATAGAAGCTAGACGATTGGCTTCGACCATCCGACGGATGATTTTCCCGGGACCAACCAGATGTTCTTGGCCGATAACGTCATGGATATTTCGGGGGCGCATCCGCAATGCTAAATTATCGTGCATGTCAGTCTCCAGTCTTTTATGGGTATTTGCGTTGAAATGATTGCTTGTGTTTAGCCTCAATTTCAGCGTCAATCGTATTTTTTCCATCTTTAAAATGCTATAATTATTATAGCACAAGAAAGACAAAGGGTGACAAATGGCAAAGTATGGCTTTTTATCGGTATTAGAAGAAGAAATGGATCAGCATTTTCATTACGATTATGAGCTGAATTGGGACAAGAAAAACCATGCCATCGAGTTGGCCTTTCTTTTGGAAGCGCAAAATCAGGGTGCTGTGGCCACACTGGATGCCAAGGGAGAAGAAAGCAACGACGATATCTTGTTTGAAGACTATGTGCTTTTCTACAATCCTGCCAAATCCAGCTTTGACAAAGACGACTATCTGGCAGCTATTCCCTACGAACCCAAAAAAGGTCTGTCCCGCGAATTTCTCGCCTACTTTGCAGAAACCCTCAACGATGTGGCGACCGAGGGCCTCAGTGACCTCATGGACTTCCTAGCGGACGAGACCGCAGCCGACTTTGGCCTGACCTGGGATGCGGCTGCTTTTGACAAAGGCAGAGCCGACTTGCAAGAAACAGAGTTTTTTGGATATCCGAGGTATTAGGAGATTAAATAAAGTGGTTTGATTCAGGATTATAATGGCTTAGATAGAATATCAGTTGGGGAAGTATGACAAATAGGGAAATTGCTGTTGTAATATGGAGTACATTATTTTTAGTATGGGGAATCTATTTATCTAGAAGAAATGGAATTTTTAAGAGTTTGGCAGATGTACTTAAGAGTTTTTTTGGAATATTGAAACTTCCGATTTCACAGTGGATACTTATCACAAATGCTATTATCGTCGTAATAATGTTTGGTTGTTTGCGTGATAAAATAGAATTATCATACTGGTATATAAAGGATTATTTTTTAATTTTTTTATTTGCAATTTTTCCTACGGTATTACTTCTAAAAGAATATTCGATTATAGAAATTGTAAAAGATAAGTGGCGAGACTTATTTGGATTGCTGTCAGTATTTTTGTTTATCACCAATACTTATACCTTTTCACTATATCTTGAATTGGTGCTGGTATTTCTTTTGGTAATTTTATCTTTATTTTCTGCAATTGCTGAAGTAAAGGAAGAATTTACTTTAATTGGGAAAATATTTAGATTTCTTTTATCAGCATTAGGATTGATATTATTGTTTGGGGCGTTAAATAGTTTTATCAGGCATATTGGAGATGTAGGAACATTGAATTTTTGGTTATCTTATGGCTTAGAATTATTAATTTTTGTAATTAATATTCCAATTTTATACATTGTAGAGAAAATGGTTGTTATTGAAAAAATGGTAGTTCATAGCGATTATCAAAATACATTATTGACTTTTGTTAGGTACTATTTTCATTACTACGTCCGAAAAATAAAATTTAGAAAACGATTATCAAAAAATACTCCATTAAAAGTTCAAGTGGAAAAGTATATCTTTGGCTATCCGAAAATTACAATTTATGTTGAGGGAGAAAATCTAAAAGAAGAGGATGTTCTAAGTTTGATAGCAGAGATGATAATAAATGGACATAAAATAACTAGACCGTCCAGAAAAATAGATAAATTTCCGGTGTATATTGAAATTGTTGATAAAAACAACGAGACGCTAGCTCTTTGTACAGAGGATTTTTTATCTCGAAACAGTCGTTTCTATAATCCCTTTATGAATAAAAAAACGAAAGAAATATATCCGTCAGTATTAATGTTAGCGAAGAGAAAGGAAAACATATGAACTCATGGCAAGAATTAACCATTCACGTGCATCGTGATGCGGAAGAGGCCGTTTCTAATCTGATGATTGAGACGGGCAGTCAGGGGGTGGCGATTAGCGACTCGGCTGATTATGTGGGGCAGGAGGATCGTTTTGGGGAACTCTACCCAGAGGTGGAGCAGTCGGAGATGATTGCCATTACGGCCTACTATCCAGACACTTTGGATATCGAAGAACTTAAGGCAGATTTGGCTGCTCGTTTGGCGGACTTGACGGATTTTGGTTTGGAAACGGGTCAGGTGAGCTTGGAGAGTCAGGAATTGGCTGAGGAAGATTGGGCGGACAACTGGAAGAAGTACTATGAGCCGGCCCGTATCACCCATGATTTGAGTATTGTGCCCTCTTGGACGGACTATGAGGCGACGCCCGGGGAAAAAATCATCAAGCTGGACCCGGGGATGGCCTTCGGGACGGGCACTCATCCGACCACTAAGATGAGCCTTTTTGCTCTGGAGCAGATCCTGCGGGGTGGCGAGACGGTCATCGATGTGGGTACGGGCTCAGGTGTCCTCTCCATTGCCAGTTCTCTTTTGGGTGCCAAGGAGGTGTTTGCCTATGACTTGGACGATGTGGCGGTGCGCGTGGCTCAAGAAAACATTGCCCTCAATCCCGGCATGGACAATATCCAGGTGGCAGCTGGGGACCTGCTGCGCGGGGTTGACTTGGAGGCGGATGTCATTGTGGCCAACATTTTGGCGGACGTGCTCATCCATCTTATGGAGGATGCCTATCGTCTGGTCAAGGATCAGGGTTATCTGATCCTGTCTGGCATTATCTCTGAAAAATGGGACATGGTCCGTGCATCCGCTGAGGCCGCAGGCTTTTTCCTAGAGACCCACATGATTCAGGGTGAGTGGAATGCCTGTGTTTTCAAGAAAACAGACGACCCGTCGGGTGTGATTGGAGGATAGAATGCAGCAATATTTTGTAGAAGGCAGAGCCGAGAAGCTCATCACTATCACCGATAAGGACACGGTAAAGCACATGTTTTCGGTCATGCGCCTGGCTGAGGGAGATGAAGTGGTCCTGGTTTTTGAGGACGGAATCAAACACTTGGCCCGAGTGGTGTCCAGTAGCCAACACCAGTTAGAAATGGTTCAGGAATTAAGAGACGATGTGGAGCTACCAGTGCAAGTGACCATCGCTTCAGGCTTTCCAAAAGGTGACAAGCTCGATCTAATTACCCAAAAGGTAACCGAACTAGGGGCTTACGCCATCTGGGCTTTTCCGGCTGACTGGTCTGTGGTCAGATGGGATGGTAAAAAATTAGCTAAAAAAGAAGAAAAATTAACCAAAATTGCCCTAGGTGCAGCAGAGCAGTCCAAGCGCAATCTGGTTCCTCAAGTTTCATTATTTGAAAAAGAAGAGGATTTCATAGCACAGCTTTCGCATTTTGATAAGATTTTTGTCGCCTATGAAGAAACAGCTAAGGCTGGAGAATTATCAACTTTAGCACGTGAATTGTCGACTGTCGTTACAGACCAAAAGATCCTTTTCATCTTTGGACCGGAAGGTGGGATTTCTCCTAAAGAGATAGAAACTTTTGAGCAAGCAGGCGGAATTCAAGTCGGCTTAGGCCCACGGATTCTGCGCACCGAGACGGCACCGTTTTACGCCCTAAGTAGTATTAGCTATGCTCTGGAATTGACCAAACGATAGCAAGTTTGTTGCCATTATATAGAGCTATTTATCTAAAAAATCGAGTTTTTTAACTCATTTTTTTACTAGTAAATTTAAGCCAGTTTTTCAGCTTTTCTTCCTATATAAAAAGTGTTAAAATTAAAACAACTATTTCAAGCTCGAGGTAAAGGTTATGGCAAGCAATCCCAACTTATCAGGTAATGATGTTATTGATATCGTAAAAGAATATATGAGCGAGGATGATGTAGCCTATGTTCAGAAAGCTCTGGATTATGCAACAAAGGCCCATAAAAGTCAATTACGTAAATCTGGTGAGCCCTATATTATTCATCCTATTCAAGTTGGCGGTATTCTGGCTAACTTGAGTTTGGATGCCATAACTGTTGCTTGTGGTTTTCTGCATGATGTAGTTGAAGATACGGATGTTACTCTAGATAATTTAGAGGAGGAATTTGGTCTTAATGTTCGTCAAATCGTGGATGGGGTTACTAAACTTGGTAAGGTAGAATACAAATCACATGAAGAGCAGTTGGCTGAGAATCATCGTAAAATGCTTATGGCGATGTCTCGAGATATCCGAGTTATCTTGGTGAAATTAGCAGACCGCTTGCACAATATGAGAACCCTAAAACATTTACGGCCTGACAAGCAAAAACGTATATCTCGTGAGACCATGGAGATTTATGCACCGCTGGCTCACCGTTTGGGGATTAGCCATATCAAGTGGGAGTTAGAAGATTTAGCCTTTCGCTACCTCAACGAAGCAGAGTTTTATAAAATTTCTCACATGATGAAGGAAAAGCGGCGTGAACGTGAAACCCTAGTTGATGAAATTGTTGAAAAGATCAGAGACTATACTGCTAAGCAAGATTTGCATGGGGAAATCTATGGCCGACCTAAACATATTTATTCTATCTACCGTAAAATGCGGGATAAGAAGAAGCGCTTCGACGAAATTTATGATTTAATTGCTATTCGTTGTATTATGGAAACACCTAGTGATGTTTATGCTATGCTGGGATATATTCATGAGCTTTGGAAACCTATGCCCGGTCGTTTTAAAGATTACATTGCTAGTCCTAAATCAAACGGTTATCAATCTATTCATACAACTGTTTATGGTCCTAAAGGTCCGATTGAAATTCAAATTCGGACTCAAGAAATGCATGAAGTCGCAGAATATGGTGTTGCTGCTCACTGGGCTTATAAAAAGGGAATCAAGGATAAGGTTGACAGTCAAGAATCAGCTATTGGGATGAACTGGATTCAGGATTTGGTAGAGCTACAAGTTGGTTCAAACGGAGATGCCAAGGAATTTGTCGATTCTGTCAAGGAAGATATTTTTTCGGCTCGTATCTATGTTTTTACCCCGTCTGGTGATGTTCAAGAATTACCTAAAGATTCAGGTCCTATTGATTTTGCTTACGCTATCCATACTCAGGTTGGTGAAAAAGCTGTCGGTGCTAAGGTTAATGGTCGTATGGTACCCTTGACTGCCAAACTTAGAACTGGTGATGTTGTTGAAATTGTTACTAATAGCAATTCTTTTGGTCCTAGTCGTGACTGGATAAAATTAGTTAAAACCACTAAGGCTCGTAATAAAATCCGTCAGTTCTTTAAGAACCAAGATAAAGAAATGTCCATCAGCAAGGGGCACGAATTATTGGTAAACTATTTTCAAGAGCAGGGCTATGTTGCCAATAAATACTTGGATAGAAAGCATATTGAAGAAATTCTACCACGCATTAGTGTTCCTAATGAAAGTGCCCTGTACGCAGCTATCGGTTTTGGCGAAATCAGCTCTGCGTCGGTTTTTAATCGTTTGACTGAAAAAGAACGTCGAGAAGAAGAACGTGCCAAGGCCAAGGCTGAAGCTGATGAATTGCTCAATGGTGGCGAAGTAAAACATGAGAATAAAGAAGCTCTCAAGGTTAAAAGTGAAAATGGTGTCATCATTCAAGGATCCTCTGGATTACTTATGCGGATTGCTAAATGCTGTAATCCGGTTCCGGGAGATGAGATTGAGGGCTATATCACTAAGGGGCGTGGAGTAGCTATTCACCGTGCTGATTGTCATAACATCAAGAGTCAGGATGGCTATGAGCAACGCCTGATTGAAGTTGAGTGGGATGAAAGTAGCAATGCAGGTAAGGAATATCTGGCTGAAATTGATATTTACGGTCTTAATCGTTCAGGCTTGCTCAATGATATCCTACAAATATTGTCCAATCAGACCAAAAATATTTCAACGGTTAATGCTCAGCCAACCAAGGATATGAAATTTGCCAATATCCATGTCAGCTTTAAAATTCCTAATTTAACAAGCCTGACAACTGTAGTGGATAAGATCAAGGTAGTGCCGGATGTCTATTCCGTAAAACGCACTAACGGCTAAGTCTCAGGCAATGTTTACAGAATTTATAAGGAAGCAAGTAAGATAAATGAGAAAGAATTATGAAAATTGTTATTCAGCGGTGGCTCAGGCAAGGGTTTCTATTGGTGACAAGACAGTCGGAGCCATCAATCAGGGTTTATTATTGCTGGTTGGATTTGGTCTAGAAGACACAAAAACAGATTTAAAATATGCTGTCCGCAAAATTACCGGTATGCGTATTTTTTCTGATGAAGCTGGTAAAATGAACTTATCTGTTACAGAAATTGATGGCCAGATTCTATCCATTTCTCAGTTCACTTTATATGCTAATACAAAGAAAGGAAAACGTCCGGCTTTTACGGAGGCGGCCCCTCCCCATATGGCTCAGCAACTTTATCAGGAATTTAATCAAATGCTGGCCCAAATTGTCCCTGTTGAAACGGGAGAATTCGGAGCTGATATGATAGTTGATTTAACCAATGATGGGCCAGTCACGATTTTTTTAGATACTCAATGTAAGTCCAGTAATTCGTCGGAAGTAACATCACTTAATAAAATGTAATTGTTTTGTAATATAACAGAAAAAACTAATTATTTTGGTTTTTGTGAATAGTAATGAAGCAAAGTCTAGAAAGACTTTGCTTTTATTACGGTTTTTTACAAACTCTTAGTTTTAGGGTTAGTTTTATGGGAATATCAATGAAAATACGGGTTGCATTTTCATCACTTTTCAGTAAAATATCTACCATCAGTATTCTGATATATATTTGAATACGATTCAAAAAATCTAATGAAAGGGGGACCTACGGTCGTGAAGAAAGAGAAGCTAACTTTTTCAATTGTATTATTCTTATTTATTTTTGGAATAATGTTTAGTCTGAATGGTTCGCGTGTTTCAGCGGATGCAGCTGTGCCCTCACAGTCCGTGGAAGAAAATTTCACTAACGTGACAGTTGATGCTGCTGAAACTTCTACAACTCAAAATGATATTGAACCAATGCAAGAAACGGATACGACTTCGCCTGCGGTAGAAAATTCTGCAGTAGCAGCTAACACCCAAACTCAAGAAGTTTCGACTAGTTCAGAAACAACTGTTGAAGTACAACCCTCTGTTGAACAGACATCGGTTGCAGCCTCCAATTCTATGTCACAAGAAGTTGCTGGAGAGGGCGACTCAATATCCAGTCAAAATGGTGAGTCTAACAATGCTCCTAGACTCACTCGTGCGACGGGGGCCCAAGTTGTTCGGACGCGCTCAATTGTTTCAGCTAAATCAGGTGAGGCGATTACTGATGTAGCCAGTGATAAGGCTAGCTACAGACCTAATGAAGATGTTAATCTAAATGTTGGATTTACCAATACAACAGCTGTTGCTCAAGATATAACAGTTTCTGTGGATGTATACTATCTCAACAATAAGATTGGCAATTATAAGTTCACAAAGACCTTAGCTGCTGGCGAGGGTTATACTAGTCAATATGGGGAATTGAAAATCCCTGCTTCTCAATTTACAAATGATCATGGTTATCTGTTAAATATTAAGGTATTAGATAGCCATAATAATGCCCTTGGTGAAATGAACCGTGCCATCGCATATGAAAGTGATTGGACAAAATTTCCTAGATACGGAATTGTTGGTGGTTCCCAAGATTCACACAACAGTCTTTTAAATAAAGATATTGAAAACTATACTAACGCTATTGAAAAAATGAAGAATATGAACATCAACTCATATTTCTTCTATGATGTTTACAAATCTGCTACTGATCCATTCCCAAGTGATGAAGAATCTTTTGATCAAACTTGGAATTGGTGGAGCAATTCTAAAATTGATACCCAAGCTGTAAAAGATATCGTGAATAAGGTTCATGAAGGTGGCGCTGTAGCCATGCTTTACAACATGATTTTGGCTGAGAATGCTAACGAAAACGCAGTTCTTCCAGAAACAGAATATGCTTATAACAGCGATAGTCGCGGCTATGGTGATCAAAGTGGTGTCATGTCTTACCTCATTGATGGTAAACCACTACAACGTTACTACAATCCAAAGAGTACCGAATGGCAAAACAAGATTGCCCAAATTATGGGGGATGCTATGAAAGCCGGCGGCTTTGATGGTTGGCAAGGTGACACTATCGGTGACAATGAAGTTTATAGCTATGATGACCGTTACAGCAGTGATAGCAATAAGAAATTCTGGTTGTCAGATGCTTATGGTGAATTCCTTAATGCTATTAAGGAAAAACTACCAGAATACTATTTGACCGTAAATGATATCAACGGTGAAAATATCCGTAAATTAGGTTCAAGTAAGCAGGATGTTATTTACAATGAGATTTGGCCTTTTGGTAGTTCAGCCCTCGGTAATGGCCGTCAACAAACAGAATATGGTGATTTAAAAGCTAGAATTGACGAAGTCCGTAAAGCAACAGGAAAATCACTCATTGTTGGTGCTTATATGGAGGAACCAAAGTACACGGACAATAACGAACCTGCTAATGGTGCTGCTTTAGATGCCAAAAACGGTGGGGAATTTCAAAAGGATGCTGTTCTTTTGACAACTGCTTCAATTGCTGCTGCAGGTGGTTATCACATGTCACTTGCAGCCCTTTCTAACAGTAAAGATGCTGATGGTATCGGTATCTTAGAAACTGCTTATTACCCTACTCAAAGCTTGAAGGTTTCGAGCGAACTTAACCGTAAAAACAACGACTACCAACAATTTATCACAGCTTATGAAAACATTTTGCGCGATGGTGTTGAAAATGATGATGCAAGCGTTGAGACTTATAACTCGGCCAATGATAAGCTATCACATGATGCCTCAGGTATCAACGGTCATCAAGTCTGGACTTACGGTAAAAAAGGCAAAGATTTCAGAACAGTTCAACTTATCAATTTGATGGGAATTAACTCTGACTGGAAAAATGTTGATGGAATGTCTGCCAATAAAACACCAGATGAACAAAAAAATCTTACAGTGAGATACAATCTTGGTAATGTTTCACGCGAAGAAGCAGAGCGTATGGCTAATCAGACCTACGTTACCTCTCCAGATGATTGGTCTAAATCTACAATGACCAAAGTTTCTGCCAAGATAGAAGGATCAGAAGGTAACTTTACTTTAGCTGTTGATGTGCCTCAGCTCACTCTTTGGGATGTTATCTATATTTCAAGTGCTGAGCAATCAGCTGTAGTAGAACCAAAAGTGGAACCAGAGGTGCAAACTGAACCTACAGCTCCAGCAGAAGTTACCGATCCACAAGTTACAGAAGAGCCGTCTGAAGTAACTTCTGGTAATGATGAACCAGTAGCGCCAGCTCCTGAAGAACAGCCACAAACTGAGGTTCAACCAGAAGAGCCGTCTGAGCCTACAGTTCCGGTAGAACCAACAACACCTGAGGTTTCAGAAGATACTCCTGAAATACCGGAAGCAACAAAACCGGTTGATGAAACTCCAGAAAACTCTTCTGAAGATGTTGATCAAGCTGCCCAATCAGACGAACAATCATCGGGTGACACAGATTCTTCTGGTCTTCCAGATGACACCCCCGATCCATCAGCAGAAGGAGACAATCAGTCAGCACAACCGTCTCAACCAAATTCGGATGAAACACCGGAAGGCGGTTCAGATACAACTCCTGATCAGCCAAGTGGAGGTGATACCATTTCACCTGAGGGTGAAACTCCGTCAGCAGAACCAACAACACCTGAGGTTTCAGAAGTTACGCCTGAAACACCGGAAGCAACAAAACCTATTGAGGAAACTCCAGAAAACTCTTCTGAAGATGTTGATGGTACAAATGGAGTCGAAACGCCAGCTGCTCAGTCAGAAGGTGAAGACCCAGCCGACGACCAGTCAGCCCCTCAGGGAATGGCAGAGGGTACTCCATCAGGCGGTTCGGACATCGATTTAGATGATCCGGCAGCAGTCGAACCCTCAGTTTCTCAGCCTGCAGGGGATGCTTCTCCTTCGGCAGTCGAAGAGCCGGCGGTACAGCCAGATTTGCAGGCGATTCCAGCAGATCAAGAATCTAATCAATCGGGTGCTTCTGGCCAACCAGAGCTGCAAGAGCAGTCTCAAGTAGACCGGGATGAAGCAATCTCCCTAGCCACTGATCCAACGGATTTAGTCGGGAATGTAGATAACCAACAGCTGCCAGCTATTCTTAAAATGTCAGGAGTAAGGGACATCAGTGTAGATAGAAAGAGTAGCGCTGATAGACAGCCAAGTTCAAACTCGGCAGAACAGTTACCTAAGACCGGTGATCATATTATTGATGCTATCATGCTGATTGGTCTAGTCTTTATTAGCTTGACAGGCCTGCTTGTAAAGTGCGAGAGAAATTAATAATTTAGAGGACTAGTTTATTGAGTGATAAAAAACTCTTGCTTTTCCTCTTTTTACGGATATGAGTTAAAAACAATTTGAAATACGATAACACACATTATTGAAAGTATCTCTCATAAGAGGAGAATTCTTAAGGACATAAAGGAGAGGGGGTCTTATGATATTAAAGAAACAAACGATTACACTCCTAATGGGGCTATTTGCTCTGGGAATAGGTTGGCAAACGACAACAGTTAGTGCCGATGAAATGGTTGATAATTCAGTGGCTGCTTCAGGCCTTCAATCTGAAGCGCATGCCACAGTCGGTGTGGTTAATGACAATGAGACGACCAGTTCTCAAGTGGAAGATAGTCAATCTGTTAATAGTATAAACGATGGAGCCTCTGCTCCTTATACAGCTTATGGAGCTGAAACTACAGTACCCGAAGATGGGTCAACTGATAATTCAGTAACCACTGCTTCCCAATCGGAAATTCGTGCTACAGCTGGTACGGTTAATGATAGTGGAACAGCACAAACTCAAACAGGGAACGGTCAATCTACCCAAGGTTATGGGGCTGATCTTCCTTACACGACTTATGAAGCTGAGACTGCTGCAGTTGCTAATGGAGCAGTGATACAGCACTCACTTGATATAGAATCAACTGCAATTGAGGCCTCCAATCAAAAGTATGTAGAATTACCTGAACAAGGATCGTCTGTCTCATTCAAGGTTAAAAATCCAGCTAATGCAATCAATGTTCGTTATACCATTCCTGATGGAGAGTCAGGTCAATTGGATGTTCAGGTTAATGGTAACAGTATTGCTAAGCTTGATTTATCATCAAAATCTGCATGGCAATATCTTGATGGTGATGTCGCAAATGATTCACCGTCACCTAATTCACGTGTCAGATTCCGCTTTGATGAAACGCATACTCTCTTGAATAGTATCCAATTACAAAGCGGGGATACCATTACTCTTATAAAAAATAACGCAGATAAAGTTGTATATGGCATTGATTTTATTGAGTTAGAACAAGTGGGTAATCCAATTGCTGAAAGTACTAATGCCATTAACATCACCTCTAAAGGTGCTGTAGCTAATGATAATATTGATGACAGCCAAGCACTTATTGATGCGATTAACGAGGCTAATGCAACAGGAAAAAATGTTTATATTCCAGAAGGTCGGTTTAATCTGGATCGAAAAATTGGAGTTGATGCATCAAACATCAAAATTTCCGGTGCAGGTATGTGGTATACCCATCTTCATTTTACCAGCGATCAAAGAGCTGGTGGTGGTTTTGAATTCAATCACAATGATAATAATATTGAATTCAGTGATCTTTTCATGGATTCAAACTTGACATCACGCTATCATGAAGATGCCCAATATAAAGCTATCGCTGGTTCACTTGGATCTAATTCAAGTATCCATGATATTTGGGAGCAACATTTTGAAGTTGGTATGTGGATTGGTGACTACGATCAGACTGGTAACCTCAAATACACAGATGGTCTTGTTATAAAAAATGCTCGTATTCGCAATAATCTCGCAGATGGTGTCAATTTTGCACAAGGAACTAAAAATTCAACAGTTATCAATTCAAGCGTTCGCGGGAATGGTGACGATGGACTGGCAACCTGGTCAAGTATTTCATATGGCACGCAACCCACAGCGACAGAAAACAATAAGTTTCTTAATAATACCATTGAATTAGGATGGCGTGCTGCTGGTGTCGGTATCTTTGGTGGTAAAGGCCATGAAGTTGCCAACAACCTCATTAAAGATAACTTTGCTGGCGCCGGTGTCCGTGTCAGCACGGTATTTGCAGGACATAATTATGACAACAACGATACTGGAATTACAATTCATGATAATTACCTTCTACGTAGTGGTACACAAAGTGATCTTTACAATAAACAACGTGGAGCTATTGATTTTGAGACCAATTACGGTGATATAAAAAATGTTTCAGTATCAGATAATAAAATTCTGAATTCCATTACACAGCCATTTAAAGCAGAAAATTTCACTTTGAGTGACACTGGTAACGATGACATCTATATTAGCAATAATACTATTGATGAAGCTGCCCCAGTAGAAGGCGAAGAACCAGTCAATCAGACTTCAGATGAGATTTCAGCGGCCCAACCAGACTTGCAGGCGATTCCGGAAGAGACTCCAGCAGACGGTTCGGACACGGATTCAGATTCAGATGAGCCGGCAGTAAGCGAAACCCCAGCCGCCCAGCCTTCAGCTGAAGTTTCTCCTTCGGCAGGTGAAGCCCCAACTGACCAAACATCGGATGAAGCTTCAGCGGCTCAACCAGACTTGCAGGCGATTCCGGAAGAGACTCCAGCAGACGGTTCGGACATTGATTCAGATGAGCCGGCAGTAAGCGAAACCCCAGCGGTTCAACCTTCAGCTGAAGGTTCCCCTTCAGCAGGCGAAATCCCAGCTGATCAGACTTCAGATGAGATTTCAGCGGCCCAACCAGACTTGCAGGCGATTCCGGAAGAGACTCCAGCAGATGGTTCGGACACGGATTCAGATTCAGATTCAGATGAGCCGGCAGTAAGCGAAACCCCAGCGGCTCAACCTTCAGCTGAAGTTTCTCCTTCGGCAGGTGAAGCCCCAACTGACCAAACATCGGATGAAGCTTCAGCGGCCCAACCAGACTTGCAGGCGATTCCGGAAGAGACTCCAGCAGACGGTTCGGACATTGATTCAGATGAGCCGGCAGTAAGTGAAACCCCAGCCGCCCAGCCTTCAGCTGAAGTTTCTCCTTCAGAAGGCTCAGCAGCAGGCGAAGTTCCGGCATTAGGTGTTTCCCCCGAAAAATCGGCGGTATCATCTAATGATCTGCATAATGATCCAATGCTAGCAGCAGGGTTTGGACAACCAGCCTCTCCTAAAGTTAAAAAATCAGTTTCGGCTAAAGGTGTTGATGATCCTGCTTCTCCTATGGCAGATTCATCAAAAGTTTTGCCTAATACTGGAGATAAGATAGGTGTATTTTTAATTATTGGTCTAGTACTTGTCGGGTTTACTGCCTTATTGATAAGGGATAAAAGAAAAGACTAAGATTTATGTCTCATACTTCTTTGCTCTTGATGCTACTATTATGAACTGATATAAAATAAGAACTCTGACTAAAAGCTTATTGTCAACTGTAGTAGATAGGGCATCTAACATCTAGAGAAGACCGGGTCGGTCTTCTTTTTTGATGTTAAGATCATTCTAGCCGTTAAAGTAAATAGTATAAAGAAAGCGATAGCACTCAAGGCAGTGAAGCAGATTAAAATTGCAGAATAAAATTAAGCAAGTTGACTTTGCCAGATCATCATAAAAGCGTTCGTCAGGTTTTTCGTTAACTTCTTAAGGAAAAGACAAAACAGAAGTGAAAAAACACGAGGATCAGCAGGAAATTAGCTATTGCACTAAGTTTGGGCCAAGCAGTTGTGTATTCCGGTATAGTCTTCCGGATACCTGTTATATAATAGCTATGCTGGTGATAAATAGGGTCTTGCTGTAGAATTTTTCCGTCGTTTTTAAGGAGAAAGTCTTGCTTACGAAAGAGCTATAAAAGAAGAGTTTGAAATAAAGTATGAAAAACAAGGCAGTATCTTTTATATGACTTGATGAGGTTAAAAGCCAGAAAGTAATAATATAAGCCATTTGCTACAGTTTTTCATAGTTAAATTACTTCTTACTTAGTATTGTTCATTACATTGTTTGTCTAAGCAGTATTCCTAAAAATCAGGGCTAATAAACTACATATTGTTAGTAAAATGATGATTAAAAGCAGTTGGATTGTGACTCAAAATCACGTAATAGATATTAGAGAAGCGAAGCAAGACTCAATATAAATGAAAGATTTGTCTCGGATTTTTACGGTGTGCTTTCGGCGGGTTCATCTGGAAATTTGATAGTATCTAAAATCTAAGGTGGAAAAAGCTGACAGCAAGAAGTATCAGGGTGATGCTGTAGATCATATGTTTATGATAGGAAGATTGGTTTTTCCGCTATAAACCAAAGCAGTGGAAATTGAGAAATAATAATCGTCAATAGGAAATATCTGTCTTTTTGTTTTTATAACAGAATCTTTTTTCATAATTAAGTGCGTCATATTCAAGCGAATTTAACAAGACCAGTCTCATTATTTTTTGCGTTTGGCTAAGTCAACAAAGTGAAATTTATCCAATAAATGTCTACTTTCGGTAAATTGAAATTGCTGCTGGTTGGCTAAATAGACCTTGGATTTTACGGAGACAACATGGTGCTCATTGCCCATGTCCAGAAAGAGTTGATCTTGCTCAGTCTTCTGGTCAATCGTAATTTCTTTTTCAGCCCAAGCGATGTCTAGCTTGAGCTCGTTTTCCAGATAGTTATAGAGAGAATATTGGGGGATATCTGGAGTCATGCGTTTAACTAAATCGGTAAGAAGATAATCGCGGTCCAGTACAGAGGCTCTGCCATCAACTAAACGCTGTCGGCTGATATGCCAAACCTGTTTAGATGGGGGAAAGCCGGTTAGGTCTGCTAGTTTCTGGTCAACAATGATACGATCTAGGGAAATGACTTTAGTCTGCGAATTCATATTTAACGCTGTTGTCAATTCTTGATAGCTGGTTAAATCAGAGACTGGAAAATTAATGGCTTGTCGCTTTTTGACATAAGACTGTCGTCCTTGTGATTTGGTGATTAGTCCCTGTTTTGCTAAAAGCCCCAGAGCTTTTCTGATGGTGTCTCTGCTGACCTGATAGCTCTTGGTGAGCTCTTGTTCGCTAGGAAGTGGTTGGTTGGGCAGATAAACTCCTTCCATTATTTTGCTTTCTAAATTCTGAAAGACAGCTTGATATTTTTTCATTAGAACCTCCTTGTGGCTAACCTGTTTTTAGTTTACCATACAAGTTGATAAAAATTGCCTAAAAATCAAGAAATTTTGTCATATAAGTTGCACATGATGAGAAAATCAGTTAAAATGAAAGCGCAAACAAATAAGAATAACTAAAAAAGGAGTTTACATGGGAAAATTTGAGCAAGATGCCCGCGAAATGTTAGAAGCAATTGGAGGCAAAGAAAATGTTGCAGCAGTTACCCACTGTGCAACGCGTATGCGTTTTGTCTTGAATGATGACAGCAAGGCAGATATTAAGCGCTTGGAGGCTATTCCTTCGGTTAAAGGGACCTTTACAAACGCAGGCCAATTTCAGGCTATCATTGGAAATGATGTTCCTATCTTCTACAATGATTTTTCTGAAGTTTCAGGAATTGAAGGAGTATCTAAGGAAGCAGCTAAATCAGCGGCCCAGAAAAACCAGAACTGGCTACAGCGTTCCTTAGCGATGCTGGCTGAGATTTTTACGCCTATTCTGCCTGCTATCATTGTCGGTGGTTTGATTTTAGGTTTTCGTAATATCTTAGAAGGTATTCAGTGGTCGGCCCTGGACGGTAAGACAATTGTTGAAGTCTCAACCTTCTGGAATGGGATCAACTCCTTCCTTTGGCTACCTGGTGAAGCAATTTTCCAATACTTACCAGTGGGAATAACTTGGTCAGTCAGCCGTAAAATGGGGACCAGCCAAATTCTGGGGATAGTTCTGGGGATCTGTCTGATTTCACCTAATCAGTTGCTAAATGCCTATGATGTAGCTGGGACATCAGCTGCTGAAATTGCTGCCAAATGGACTTGGGATTTTGATTACTTTACGGTTGCGAAAATTGGTTACCAGGCTCAGGTCTTACCAGCTCTTTTAGCAGGTCTGTCCCTAGCTTATTTGGAACGCTTTTGGCGCAAACACATTCCAGAAGTTGTCTCAATGATTTTTGTTCCTTTCCTATCTTTGATACCAGCTTTGATTTTGGCCCATACAGTATTGGGGCCAATTGGCTGGACGCTCGGTAAGGGGATTTCGGCCATTGTTTTAGCCGGTTTACAAGGTCCTGTCAAGTGGCTCTTTGGCGGCCTCTTTGGTGCCCTTTATGCGCCTTTAGTTATTACTGGTCTCCACCATATGACTAATGCCATTGACACGCAGTTGGTTGCTGATACTGGTGGTACAGCGCTTTGGCCGATGATTGCCCTTTCTAATATTGCTCAGGGCTCAGCTGTTTTTTCTTACTATTGGATGAACCGTCACAACGAACGTGAGGCCCAAATTTCTCTACCAGCAGCTATTTCAGCTTACCTAGGGGTTACAGAACCAGCCCTCTTTGGTGTTAACTTGAAATACGTCTACCCTTTCATTGCAGGAATGATTGGTTCAGCTATCGCCGGTATGCTTTCGGTAACCTTCAATGTTACAGCTAATGCAATCGGAATTGGCGGTCTACCTGGAATTTTATCTATTCAGGCTAAGTATATGCTCATATTTGCGGTTCTCATGCTGATTGCCATCTTAGTGCCTTTCATTTTGACGATCTTCTTCCGTAAGGCTGGTTTCTTCACCAAAGCAGAAGACGCAACAGTTAAGGCACCACAAGCAGAAGCTGTATCAGAAGCTAAGAAGACTACTGAAGTTGAAACAGGTACGCTCATTTCGATCCACAGTCCCTTACAAGGAGAGGCTAAAGAACTCAGTCAGGCTCCAGATTCGGTTTTTGCTCAAGGAGTAATGGGACAAGGACTAGTTATTGAACCGTTCGAAGGGGAGCTTGTAGCACCTGTCGATGCGACGGTGTCAGTACTCTTTCCGACTAAACATGCTATAGGTTTTGTTACTGACCAAGGACTTGAGATGTTGATTCATATTGGTATGGATACGGTTAACCTAGATGGCAAAGGTTTCACAGCCCATGTTAAACAAGGAGATCGGGTAAAAACAGGAGATAAATTAATCAGCTTTGACATCCAAGCAATTAAAGATGCTGGTTATCCAGTGGCAACACCTGTTATTGTTACGAACCAAAATGATTTCCAAACCGATGCTGTAGGTATTTTACCACATGCTGTTAAACGTGGCGATGATATTTTGTCAGCAAGTAAATTATAATATAATTAGTGAGGGGAACTGCACAGTTCCTTTCACTTTTTGAAGGAGAAAAATACACATGACATTTGATAAAAAGAAGGTTGTTTACCAGATTTACCCCAAATCTTATAAAGATACTACAGGAAATGGAATTGGCGATCTGCGTGGGATTATCGAAAAACTACCCTATCTAGCAGAATTAGGTATCGATATAATCTGGCTTAATCCTTTTTATCCCAGTCCTCAAAAAGACAACGGCTATGATATTTCGGACTACAAGGCTGTTAATCCTCTTTTTGGGACAATGGCTGATTTTGAGGAGATGGTGGTCACTGCCAAGACTTATGGTATCGATTTTATGTTAGATATGGTATTCAATCATTGCTCTACGGAGCATGAATGGTTTCAAAAAGCTCTAGCGGGAGATACCTATTATCAAGATTTCTTTATCCTCAGGGATCAACCAACAGATTGGATCTCTAAATTCGGTGGTTCAGCTTGGTCTCTTTTTGGCGATACAGGAAAATATTATTTGCATCTTTTTGATGAAAGCCAAGCGGACCTCAACTGGCGAAATCCTCATGTCCGAGAAGAACTCTTCAAGGTTGTTAATTTCTGGCGGGATAAAGGTGTCAAGGGCTTTCGCTTCGATGTCATCAATCTGATTGGAAAAGATGAAAAACTAGTGAACTGTCCGATTGATGATGGCAAACCAGCTTACACAGACAAACCTATCGTTCATGACTATCTTCGTATGATGAATGAAGCCAGCTTTGGTCAGGACGATGACTTCATGACCGTTGGAGAGATGAGTTCAACAACGATCGAAAATTGTATCCTGTACTCAGCTGAGGATCGTCATGAATTATCGATGACCTTTAATTTCCATCATCTCAAGGTTGATTATCAGGATGGTCAGAAATGGACTATTACCGACTTTGATTTTGAAAAGCTCAAAAATCTTTTTCATAACTGGGGAGAGGCAATGAGTGAATCTATGGGCTGGAACGCTCTGTTTTGGAACAATCATGACCAACCCCGTGCCCTCAACCGTTTTGTCGATGTTAAAAATTTTCGTCAAGAAGGAGCGACAATGTTGGCGGCCAGTATTCATCTCTCAAGAGGAACCCCTTATATTTACATGGGAGAAGAAATCGGTATGTTAGATCCTGATTATGCCAGCATGTCTGACTATGTTGATGTAGAAAGCCTCAATGCCTATCAAATTATGTTGGATCAGGATAAGTCACCTGCGGAAGCTTTGGAAATTATCAAGACCAAATCACGTGACAATGCTAGGACTCCTATGCAGTGGAACGCTAATAATCATGCCGGTTTTACAACTGGAAGACCTTGGCTAAAACCTGGTCAGTCTTACAAGGAAATCAACGTTGAATCCGAAAAATTGGGTCATATTTTTCCTTTTTATCAGAAACTCATTCGTCTGCGTAAGGAATTGCCTTTAATTTCAGAAGGAACTTATCGAGCAGCTTACAAAGATAGCGATAGCGTCTATGCTTTTGAGCGGTCCTATCAGAAACAAAAATTACTGGTCATCAATAATTTCTATGCTAAGGAGGTCAGCCTTGATTTGCCAAATTGCTATCAAGGAGGTCAAGTCCTTATCAGCAATTATGACAAGGTTAAATTGGCCGATAAAATCGTTCTGAAGCCTTATCAGACCTTAGCCATCTTGAGTGAAGACAAGTAGGATTACTGATACAATTTATCACTAAAGCCAGTCGTCTAAGAGATTTAAATTTTCAATATATTGCTAGGGATTTGATACTATAAATTAAAGTCCGATTCTGCTTGAATCGGACTTTTTTGTTAAAATAAAGACATTGATGCTTTAGAAAGTAAGGAAATATTATGGTTAGACTACAAGATGATTTTTTTGAGGCGGTCAATGGTGAGTGGGAAAAGACCGCTGTTATCCCAGATGATAAGCCACGTACGGGGGGCTTTTCAGACCTTTCCGATGGCATTGAGGAGCTGATGCTGGACACGACAGACAAATGGTTGGCAGGGCAGGACTTGCCTCAGGACAGCATCCTAGAAAATTTTGTCAAGTTCCACCGTCTGGCAGCTGACTATGAAACTAGGGAACGCCTTGGTGTAGAACCGATTCTGCCCCTCATTGAGGAGTGCCAAGCCTATCAATCTTTCGCAGACTTTTCCAAGGATATGGGGCGGCTGGAGCTGGAAGCAAAGCCTAACCTCCTGCCTTTTGGAGTTTCCCCCGACTTTATGGATGCTAGAACCAACGTCCTTTGGGCAGAAGCCCCGTCGACCATCCTGCCGGATACAACTTATTATGCTTCAGATAATGAGAAAGGTAAAGAGCTCCTGAATCTCTGGCGCCAGTCCCAAGAAGTCTTATTGCCTAAATTCGGCTTTTCTGATGAGGAAATCAGGGATATGCTGGATAAGATTATCGAACTGGATGCTAAGCTTGCTAACTATGTTCTCTCGAGCGAAGAATCATCGGAGTATGTTAAGCTCTACCATCCATATGATTGGGCAGACTTCACCCAGTTAGCACCTGAGCTGCCTCTAGATCAGATTTTTATGGATATCTTGGGACAGCTTCCTGACAAAGTAATTGTTCCGCAGGAGCGCTTCTGGACAGACTTTGCCAAGGACTACTATAGTGAGACTAACTGGCCTTATCTCAAAGCTGTCTTGGTTCAAAGCGCCGCAACGGCCTACACATCTTATCTGACCGATGATATTCGTATTATGGCCGATGCTTATAGCCGTGCCCTCTCAGGAACACCGCAGCCTATGGATAAGAAAAAAGCAGCTTATTATTTAGCACAAGGACCTTACAATCAGGCAATCGGTCTCTGGTATGCCGGTCAAAAATTCTCACCCGAAGCCAAGGCTGATGTCGAAACTAAAGTAGCTACTATGATTGACGTCTATAAGGAGCGTCTAGCTAAGAATGACTGGCTCCAGCCAGCCACTGTCGAAAAGGCTATCACCAAGCTCAATGCTATTACGCCGCATATCGGCTATCCAGAAAAACTGCCATCAACCTATGCCAAGAAGATCATCAATACTGAGGCTTCTTTGATCGAAAATGCGCAAAATTTGGCTAAGATTTCTGTAGCCCATAGTTGGAGCAAGTGGAATCAGCCTGTCGATCGCAGCGAGTGGCATATGCCTGCTCACATGGTCAATGCCTACTATGATCCGCAGCAGAACCAAATCGTTTTCCCTGCAGCTATTTTGCAGGAGCCTTTCTATTCATTAGAGCAGAGCTCATCAGCTAACTACGGCGGCATCGGAGCTGTTATTGCCCATGAGATTTCCCATGCCTTTGATACCAATGGAGCTTCATTTGACGAAAACGGCAGCCTCAAAAATTGGTGGACGAAGGAAGACTATGCTGCCTTTCAAACACGCACAGATAAGGTTGTGGAGCAGTTTGACGGTATCGACTTTGCAGGCGGCAAAGTCAATGGTAAGTTGACGGTCTCAGAAAATGTTGCTGATTTAGGCGGACTCGCTGCAGCTCTTGAAGCCGCTAAGCGTGACCCAGATTTTTCGGCAGAAGACTACTTCACCAACTTTGCGACCATATGGCGTATGAAAGCGCGCGAAGAATACTTACAGCTCTTGATCTCCATTGATGTCCATGCCCCAGGGAAACTCCGCACCAACGTCCAAGTTACTAACTTTGATGACTTCATCACGACTTTCGATGTCAAAGAAGGTGATGGGATGTGGCGCGCACCAGAGGATCGTGTAGTCATTTGGTAAACAAGAAAAAATGGTTGGATTCTTTAAAATATTAAGGACATTTTAAGTGAGATTGAGTATACTATAGTTAATCCTAAATAAACTTTTCTTTTTCATAATCTCCGTAAAGAGCTCAGCGACATGCTGAGCTCTTTTTTATTATGGCTTCGAGCCAGTTTTTCTCGTAGAGAAAAACAATAAAACCACCAGCTATGCTGGTGG
>NZ_JBHSAC010000062.1:0-1468 GCF_042649885.1 Streptococcus dentapri
TGACAACGATGGGATTTTAGACGTTGATGATAAGAATCCGAAAGTTGCGGACAGCAGCGCGCCAGAAATCAATCCTTCTCCTTCCATGAGAGCCGAAAGTGATTCTTTATCTGTATCTGTGGCTGAACTTAAAGCTGAAACTCCAATCCCTAAAACTAGGTCAGATGTAAAAACATTGCCAAAAACAGGCGATTCAGATTTTGGATTTTTGACAAGTTTAGGGCTTCTCTTAACAGCATTTGGAATTTTTGGCCTTAGGAAAAAGGATGATAGTGAAAAATAGGATATTTCTTATCCAAATTTAATGAGGCTAGGTAAAAACTAGCCAGTATAAAAACGCAGAAAGATGTTAGCTTGATGTATTTCAAGAATCAACATTTTCTGTGTTTTTTTTGATTAATGAAGGGAAGGATTGCCTCAATCACGTCGTTACCCTGAAAGAATAGGGTGAAATAAATGGAAGCAGTTTTAAGCAACAATTGATTAGCGTGTTTATTAGAACAAAAGTTATTGATATTTTTGCAGTAAATAGATAGTCTTGTTCAGCAATATTATTGAATAATTTTTTGCTTAAGGAAGACCTGACAGATATAATAGAAAATTTAAGTAATATGGTAAAATATAAAATTTAAAGGATCTTTGTGTTTTTTCTCCAATAAAACTAAGTGCGAATGGTACTACAAATGGCTAATAGAAGTATACTTCGTGAGCAACAGCTAATTCCCTAGCAAGATTTGGCTTCAAGCTAAATCTTGCTTTATCTTATATGGTGTTTATACATTTCATACCTTTCTGGTTGTTTTGTCGCTGTTATAAAGTATGGAATAGAAACCGAGCATTTCCAAACTGGGTTTGCTCGTTTTTAAGGCTCTTTGTCAACTGTAGTGAGTTTATGACAAGCTAGCCTTAGAGAGTACTAAATTGTTCTTATTTTTTTGATAAACTTGCTATGAAATTTTAGGAGGATGTCTTATGAATACAGTAACGTTAGACTCAATGACTCTTGATAATTTTGAAATGGCAGATAGCCAACTCCTCTCTACTGTAGAAGCTGGAGATGGTGTGGATTCTATACTTTCTGGTGTTGCTACTTATGGTGCTGCAACAATGGGAATCTGTGCAGTTTCTGGTTCAATTTGTTGGGGACTTGGTGTTGCTTATTTACTTACATGTGCGGCTGCAGGAGGAATGATAGGTTACGGTGCAGCAACCAACATTAGATGAATAATTTGATTATAGTATTTTCAATCAATTTGAGGTATCAATAATGACAAAAAGATGGTCGTTTATTTTTTGTTCATCTTTGAATGTTATGGCTAATTTATTAATGATTTGGCCGTTTAATAGTGGGGAAGGAATATTTTCTAATCTATTTTTGATTATTATTACTTTAATACTACTCGTGGTGCTAGTTAATTTCAAAATATCTCAAATTATAAGCCAGTATGATTTGTTCGATTCTCAATTG
>NZ_JBHSAC010000063.1:0-5449 GCF_042649885.1 Streptococcus dentapri
TCCATTTTTCATCTTAAAGATAAGAGACACCAAAAAAGACAAACCTCCAAAAAGAAGTTTGTCTTCGGTCTGAAACAACCAAGTTCAACTTGGTTGTTTTTGATATTTACAGTCTTACAACTATTGAACAGGGGTTGTTCCTTGTTCAGCACCGGTACCAGCTCCACCAGTAGTTCCGGCATCAGCCGTACCGGAATCGGTGTTGGCAGATGCTTCGGAGGACGGTGTCGCTTCACTGGAAGCAGTTCCTCCATCGTTACCGGAAGTAGTGCCGTTATTACCTGCTTGTCCTTCCTGATCCTGGGCACTAGAACTAGCTTGACTGCCATTTTCCTTATCAACTTCTTTTTCTTTGATAACTGTTGTGGTTGAACTGGAAGATTTGGTATCGTAGTCTGAATTTTTATGCAAAATAGCATAAATGGTGAATGATGCTACGATGATAGATAGAATGGCAGCTATAGTTGTGATAGTTTTTGATAAGGTAGATAGCCCTTTTTTGGTATGGCGGACAATCTTTTTAGATGTTTTTGCTTTGGGATGTTTAGCAGGGTTATTATTGTTTGAATTATACTTAGTTTTTTTATCTGAGCGTGAATATTGTGACATGGTTCCTCTCCTTAAATTATTTCTTCCTTTAGTGTAACAAATTCAAGTAGATTTTCCTAAAAAAAAGTTGCTGACTTACCTAAAAAATCAAATCTTCTGCTAGTTTCTTTTAGCACTGCTTTGAATGTGCTATAATAAAACCAATTGATTTTTGTAAGGAAATATTATGATTTATTTTGATAATTCAGCGACAACCATACCCTATCCAGAGATTCTGCGGACCTATCAGGATGTATCTAACAAATTTTTTGGAAATCCCTCTAGCCTTCACAATTTAGGAGATAAGGCTAGCCGTCTTTTAGCGGCTTCTCGCAAGCAGATCGCGGATCTGTTGAGAAAAGAAGCTGATGAAATTTTTTTCACTTCTGGCGGGACCGAAAGTGACAATTGGGTTCTCAAGGGAATCGCTTTTGAAAAAGCTCATTATGGCAAGCATATTATCGTTTCTGATATTGAGCACCCAGCCGTTAAAGAATCAGCCAAATGGTTGGCTGACCAAGGTTTTGAAATTTCCTATGCTCCTGTAGATTCTAGGGGGGTTGTAGCTCTTGATCAACTGGCTAATCTCTTACGACCGGATACGATTTTAGTATCTGTCATGGCAGTCAATAATGAAATCGGTTCAATCCAACCTATTCAAGCTATTTCAGAACTTTTAGCCGACAGACCGACAATTTCTTTTCATGTGGATGCTGTCCAGGCGGTCGGTAAGCTTCCTATTTCAGCCTATCTAACAGATCGTGTCGACTTGGCCTCTTTTTCAGGACATAAATTTCATGCTGTCCGCGGTGTTGGTTTTCTTTATAAGAAAGTCGGAAGACGCATCACCCCTCTTTTGACAGGAGGCGGACAGGAAAAGAATTTACGTTCAACAACAGAAAATGTTGCTGGGATTGCGGCTATGGCCAAGGCCTTGCGGCTGACTCTTGATAAAGAAGCTGTGGCTCTGCCTCAGATAGCCAAGATGAAGACCATAATTCATGATGAGCTGGCAAACTATGATGACATCACTATCTTCTCGGAAGTGGCGGCTGATTTTGTTCCCAATATTCTGACCTTTGGAATCAGGGGAGTTCGTGGTGAAGTCCTTGTCCATGCGTTTGAAGAGCATGATATCTATATTTCAACGACCAGCGCTTGTTCATCAAAAGCTGGTAAGCCGGCTGGAACATTAATTGCTATGGGGATACCGGACAAGGTTGCTCAAACAGCCGTTCGTATCAGTCTGGATGATGATAATGAGATGATCCAAATCGAACAATTTTTGACTGTTTTTAAACAAGTTTATGCCAGGATGAAGAAGGTAAGATAAATTTTATGGGATTTTCCAATATTCATAAGAACTAAAAATTTTTTTAAGAAAAAAGGAGAAGACGTGCATTATTCAGAAATTATGGTTCGCTACGGCGAACTATCAACCAAAGGGAAAAATCGCATGCGTTTTATCAATAAGCTCAAGCGCAATATTCAAGATGTTTTATCTATATATCCAGCTATAAAGGTGACAGCTGATCGTGATCGTGGTCATGTTTTTCTCAATGGAACGCCCTATGAACCTGTCGCAGAGGCCCTCAAACAAATTTTTGGGATCCAAGCTTTTTCTCCTGTTTATAAATTGGAAAAAAATGTGCCTGCTCTCAAAAAAGCAGTGCAGGATATCATGATCGAACTTTACCATGAAGGTCTGACTTTTAAAGTTTCTAGCAAGCGCAGTGACCACAATTTTGAACTAGATAGTAGGGAACTCAACCAAGAATTAGGTAGTAGTGTGTTTGAAGTTCTGCCTGACATCAAGGCTCGGATGAAAAGACCTGACATCACCCTCAAGGTGGAAATTCGAGCAGAAGCGGCCTATATTTCTTATGAAGAAGTTAAAGGAGCAGGAGGTCTACCGGTTGGGACAGCTGGACGTGGTATGCTGATGCTGTCTGGGGGTATTGATTCACCAGTTGCTGGCTATCTGGCGCTTAAACGGGGTGTTGATATTGAAGTTGTCCACTTCGCTAGTCCCCCCTACACCAGTCCAGGAGCATTGAAGAAAGCTCAGGATTTAACCCGTAAATTAACTAAATTTGGAGGTAAGATCCAGTTTATTGAAGTTCCCTTTACAGAGATTCAGGAAGAAATTAAAGAAAAGGCTCCAGAAGCATATCTGATGACCCTGACTCGTCGCTTCATGATGCAGATTACTGATCGTATTCGTGAAGAACGTGGAGGCTTAGTGATTATCAACGGGGAAAGTCTCGGTCAGGTAGCCAGTCAAACCTTAGAGTCCATGCAAGCTATCAATGCAGTGACCATGACCCCTGTCATCCGGCCGGTCGTTACCATGGATAAATTGGAAATCATTGATATCGCTCAAAAGATTGAGACCTTCAATATTTCTATTCAGCCCTTCGAGGACTGCTGTACCATTTTTGCTCCTGACCGTCCTAAGACCAGTCCTAAATTAAAGAATGTGGAGCAATATGAGGCGCGTCTTGATGTGGAGGGCTTGGTGGCGCGTGCTCTTGCAGGTATTAAAGTGACGGAGATTAGTCCGGAAACGACCGGCGATGCTATTGATGAGCTCATTGATGATTTATTGTAGGAAGCGAGATAGATCAATGTTTTTGAAAGCAAAATCACTCTTACCTTGGTCATCAAGCTATCGAGCAGTTAAGAAACTCTACATGGATGCTTTCCCTAAGAATGAGCGTCTGCCTTACATCTTTCTATTAGCAAACAGTTTGCGTCCTCTGGCGAGTTGCTATGCTTATTATGATAAGAAACAGTTTGTTGGTTTTACTTATATTCTTGAATCTAGGGAGTATGAGCGCAATGGTTACCAACTGACATCTCATTACTATTTTGAAGGACAGGAGAGCTGTCAGGTACTGACTACGGATCAGAATGTTGATTTGGAGCATTTTCAAAAATTAGTCAAAAGAGCAGTTCTGGGATTGGTGTCAATAATAGTACGATAGGAAAATAATGAACGGAGAATTAATAATGACAAAAGAACGTTTGGCTGCATTTACAGATGCTATATTAGCCATTATAATGACGATATTAGTCTTGGAATTGAAAAAACCAAGTCCGATTTCTTGGGAAAATTTATGGCAATTGCGAATGAATTTCTTTGCCTACACCGTTTCTTTTTTTTGGTTAGGGGCTATGTGGGTTTTATTGCACCGCAATTGGCATGATATTAAAGTTATTTCCAATAAAACGGTATGGCAGTCTTTATTGATGCTCTTTTTCTCTTCCTTTTTTCCCTATGCTACTAGCCTAGTTGCAAGTGACTTTAATAATTCGGCTGCTCAATCTTTTTATGGCATCATTGTTTTAGCCGTATCTTGTTCAAATCTTTGGATGCAGAGTGACCTTTCTCATATTGAGGAAAACCAAAAAGCAAAAGCTATCCAGACTTTTTCTATTAAAAAGAGTCTCTGGCTTAAAGTTGATATGTTTTTAAAAACTTTAGGATTATTTTTGAGCTTAACAATCTGGTCATCAGCTATGATGTATACTGTTTTATTTATTTCCTTAACTATCGTCTTTCCCAATTCAATTATAGAAGGAAAAAAGTAAAATTATTGATGGTTAAGTCTTGTTTTTTTAGAATATTGATGTTATAATGTGAAAGTTGACTATATGCACATCCTGTGCAACCGCACGAAAATCGTTTTAAGTAAGAGTTCGACTCTCACGATTTAGGCGAGTCTTCACAAGAAGGAATCTTCGTCTTCCTTCAATCAAAATCTTATAGGAGGTGCATCATGAGCACATACGCAATCATCAAAACTGGTGGAAAACAAGTTAAAGTTGAAGTAGGCCAAACCATCTACGTTGAAAAGCTTGACGTCGAAGCAGGAGCAGAAGTCACTTTTGACCAAGTTGTTCTTGTTGGTGGAGATGCTACTAAAGTTGGTACCCCACTTGTTGATGGTGCTAAAGTTGTTGGAACTGTTGAAAAACAAGGAAAACAAAAGAAAGTTATTTCTTACAAGTACAAACCTAAAAAAGGCAGTCACCGTAAACAAGGCCACCGTCAACCATACACTAAGGTTGTAATCAAGACCATTGATGCTTAATTCCTAATATGATTAAAGCAACTTTTACAAAAGACGCTAAAGGCTGGTCGGAGATGACAATCGCAGGACACTCTGGTAGCGGTGAGTATGGCTTTGACGTGATTTGTGCTTCGGTATCAATGCTGACGCTCAACTTTGCCAATTCGATTGAAAAGTTGACAGGCATCGAGCCGGGTTTGGAATTAGTTGATGATGGGGGCTTCCTGCGGATAGCCAAACCTCAAGGCTTTAGCCCAGATCAAGAGCAGGTTTGGCAGACGTTATTTGCTTCTGTTGTTATCGGGATTGAGAATCTGGCAGAAAATGCTAAGAACTATGTCCAGCAACCTGTTATTAAATAAGTTTTCGAATGAAAGGAAATTATTATGCTTAAACTTAATCTTTCTAACTTACAATACTTCGCCCACAAAAAAGGTGGAGGTTCTACATCAAATGGTCGTGACTCAGAAAGCAAGCGCCTAGGTGCTAAAGCTGCTGATGGTCAAACTGTAACTGGTGGTTCTATCCTTTACCGCCAACGTGGTACACACATCTATCCAGGAGCTAATGTTGGTCGTGGTGGTGATGATACCCTTTTTGCAAAGGTAGAAGGTGTTGTCCGTTTTGAACGTAAAGGGCGTGATAAGAAACAAGTTTCTGTATACCCTATCGCAAAATAAGTTATAAAGTTCTCCGAACACCGGAGAACTTTTCAGACCGAAGACAAACTTCTTTTTGGAGGTTTGTCTTTTTTGGTGTCTCTTATCTTTAAGATGAAAAATGGA
>NZ_JBHSAC010000064.1:0-18260 GCF_042649885.1 Streptococcus dentapri
TCCATTTTTCATCTTAAAGATAAGAGACACCAAAAAAGACAAACCTCCAAAAAGAAGTTTGTCTTCGGTCTGAAACCATCTCTAAGGATGGTTTTTTGTTACTTTTAAGTGGACAGACTAAGTTATGTTTTGAAATAAAAGAATGACCACTGAAAGAAACAAAAGCAGGGGCTTACAAGACTCATTATTATAGAATAAAGGCATAGGTGAGGAAGCGTTATGATAAGACAAAATACAAAAGAAGCTGCCCTGTTAGCTTTACTGAGCGAAAAAGCAGGGCTTTCAACAGCTAACGATTTATCATTTGATAAAAAAAGTTAAACGATGCGGTTATCTGAAAGAGAGTTAATCTTGTCTGAAAAAAGATAAGGAATTTGAATTGGATCGGGAGTTTTACTTAAAGGATACTGGTAGGCTATAGACTTTTCAAGAAGAGTATTCTCCCTTGGGGAAGGTCAAGGGAAAATTTTAGAACGTCTCTTATTGCTTGCTTCTAAGTCTATCTTCAGTGTATGACTTAGCTTAGGATTACTTCATCTTCAGATTCTGTTATTTTGAAAGATAATTAGCCATTCAAAAGCAATTAATAGCAGGTATTATTGATTTTGTTGCTATAGTTATTTCTGTTCAGTACTGTCTTTGGTAGAAATCAAAAGACAAAGGAAAGTCATTGAGTAATGAATATCAAGTTGACTTTCTCTTGATTTTCTAACTATATCAAGGGAAATTATGATACAATAATAGCGAATATTGTTGTTTTAATCAAAGATAGAGAGGTCAAAAAATGACATTTGATGCTATTGATCAACTTTCAGTAAATACCATCCGTTCGCTTTCTATTGAAGCGATTCAGGCTGCCAATTCCGGTCACCCAGGTCTTCCTATGGGTGCTGCACCTATGGCTTATGTGCTTTGGAATCGTATAATGAACGTCAATCCAAAAACAAGCCGCTCATGGAGTAATCGTGATCGTTTTGTGTTATCAGCTGGTCATGGTAGTGCCCTTCTTTATAGTCTCTTGCACTTATCAGGCTACGATGTTAGTATGGACGATTTGAAAAACTTTCGTCAATGGGGTTCTAAGACTCCAGGACACCCCGAAGTGAACCATACCGACGGTGTTGAAGCTACAACTGGACCACTCGGTCAGGGCATCGCTAATGCAGTAGGTATGGCGATGGCAGAAGCTCACCTTGCTGCTAAGTTCAATAAGCCGGGATTTGATATTGTTGATCATTATACCTATGCTTTAAATGGGGATGGTTGCTTAATGGAAGGGGTTAGTCAAGAAGCGGCTAGTCTTGCTGGCCATCTCAAATTAGGAAAATTGATCCTCCTTTACGATTCAAATGATATTTCTCTTGATGGTCCTACGTCAATGGCTTTCACTGAAGATGTTAAAGAAAAATTTGAAGCTTACGGCTGGCAACATATCCTTGTTAAAGATGGAAATGATCTTGAAGCAATTGAAGCTGCAATTAAAACAGCCCAGGCTGAGACGCAAAAGCCAACCATTATCGAAGTGAAAACCATTATTGGTTTTGGTGCTGAAAAACAGGGAACATCGGCTGTCCACGGTGCACCTCTGGGTCAAGAAGGTATTGATTATGCCAAAAAACAACTAGGTTACGATTACCCAGCTTTCACAGTTCCTGATGAAGTTAAACGTCGTTTTGAAATCGGTATTCGTTTTCGTGGAGAAGCAGCCGAAAATACTTGGGATACTAAATTTCGTGAATACAAGGAAGCCTATCCAGAATTAGCAGCTGAATATCAAGCAGCTTTTAGCAATGAGGCCGAAACGGTTGAATTAGCAGCTCATGAATTAGGAAGTGCTGTTGCTAGCCGTGTGTCTAGTCAACAGGCTATTCAACAAATTTCTGCCCAACTACCTAATTTCTGGGGTGGCTCAGCAGACCTGTCAGCTTCAAACAATACGATGGTTACAACAGAAACAGATTTTCAAGCGGATAACTATATCGGTCGTAATATCTGGTTTGGGGTACGTGAATTTGCCATGGCGGCAGCTATGAATGGTATTGCCCTGCATGGTGGAACACGTGTCTATGGTGGAACCTTCTTTGTCTTTTCAAACTATCTGCTTCCGGCAGTTCGGATGGCTGCCTTGCAAAGCCTACCAACTGTCTATGTTATGACTCATGACTCTATTGCAGTTGGAGAAGATGGTCCAACTCACGAACCGGTTGAACAATTAGCTAGTGTTCGTTCAATGCCTAATCTTAATGTTATTCGTCCAGCAGATGGTAATGAAACTAATGCTGCTTGGCGCCGTGCCTTGGCTGAAACTGACCGTCCAACCATGCTGGTCTTGACTCGTCAAGGTTTACCTGTTCTTGATGGAACTAAGGAGTTAGCTCAAGTTGGTGTTAATAAGGGTGCTTATGTTTTGTCTGAAGCCAAGGGTGACTTGGATGGTATCCTCATTGCGACAGGTTCTGAAGTAAAATTGGCCTTGGATACCCAAACAGCTCTTGAAGCAGATGGTGTGTATGTGCGCGTTGTATCAATGCCTGCGCAAAATATCTTTGATGAACAATCGGCAGACTATAAGGAGTCTGTCTTACCAGCAGCTGTGACCAAGCGTTTAGCTATTGAGGCTGGGTCAAGCTTTGGCTGGGGCAAATATGTTGGTCTTAATGGTAAGACCTTAACCATTGATACTTGGGGGGGGTCGGCACCAGGTGAGCGTATCTTTAAGGAATATGGATTTACCGTTGACAATGCCAAGCGACTTTATAAGTCTTTTAATCATCAATAACTTAATACTTAAAAGAGGCTGGGACAAAGTCCTGCCTTTTTGTTTTGCTCTAGCTTTAGGCAGATTAACGAAAGGGTTGATTGGCAGTCTTTATCCCTTGCTAGGCAAGTGATAGCGGCCAAGTTAATCAACTTTTTGATAAGAGGTTGTTATCGATTTCAATTGACGCTGTAATATTTATATAGTACAATATTATTACTATAAATGAAATAAAGGAGATAATCATGATTGAATTTCAACACGTATCAAAGCTATATGGTACTAAAGAAGCTTTGAGTGACTTGAATTTAACCATCAAAGATGGTGAAATATTTGGACTAATTGGCCACAATGGTGCCGGTAAAACAACAACGATTAGCATCCTCACTTCTATTATTGAGACTAGTTATGGTGAGGTTTTTGTTGATGGTATGCGTCTGTCTGAAAATCGTGATGCTATCAAACGTAAAATTGGTTATGTTCCAGATTCGCCGGATATTTTCCTTAATCTTTCTGCTAATGAATACTGGCATTTCCTTGGAAAAATTTATGGGATTGAGACTTCCCTAGTGGACTCTCGAATTCGAGAATTGGCTGATCTTTTTGATTTAACAGAACAGCAGAACGATATCATTGACAGTTTTTCACATGGCATGCGGCAAAAGGTTATTGTTATCGGTGCCTTGGTTATCAATCCCGATATCTGGATTTTGGATGAGCCTTTGACGGGTCTTGATCCGCAAGCCTCTTTTGATCTCAAGGAAATGATGAAGCATCATACGGCTGGTGGTAAGACGGTTATTTTCTCTACCCATGTCCTGCAGGTAGCCGAACAATTATGCGACCGTATCGGGATTCTTAAACAAGGGAAACTCATTTTTGTAGGGACCTTGGACGAGCTAAAGGCCCGTTATCCTGAAAAAGATTTAGAAACCATCTATTTAGAAATCGCGGGTCGTCAGGCTCAGGAAGGAGAGTAACATGTCTTGGTCAACGATTTGGGAATTGACAAAAATCAATGTCCTCTATTCCAATCCTCAAAGCATGTCGCAAATTAAGAAGAAGCGTGAGAAAAATCCTAATAAAACATATACTGCTTATAAATCGGTGATGCGCCAGCAATTATTTCTAATAGTTCTGTTTACGTTGATATTTTTTACAAATTTTTCGGCAGTAGACTTTAAAGCATTTCCTGGAGTGTTTACTCAGTATTTGGCTTCCTTCTTTATCATGTCCATTTTCTATAGTTTTTCAGCCATGTATTCTATTTTTTACGACAGCAAAGATTTGGGACTTTATGCACCGCTCCCTATTAAACAATCAGAAGTTTATCTGGCCAAAGTCATCTCATCTTTGGGAATGGGCGCTGTTTTTCTTCTACCGATACTAGCAATGCTCACCATTACCTACTGGCGAATAATGGGGCCCATCGGAGTCGTTTTAGCTGTCATTAATTTTTTGATTATATTTGTGACTTGCATCACGCTTTCCTTACTTTTTAATCATCTGCTCGGTCGTTTGGTAGTGAAAAGCCAGCATCGTAAGCTCTTTTCCAGCCTATTGATGATTATTGTAACGGTTGTTTGGATCGCTATCTGGGTTTATCTAAATTTTAGTTCAACACATTATGATGTAACCAAGCAGAATGTAGATCGACCACTGCTTCCTTACTTTAGAGGCTTTTATGATATTGCTGTGCATCCCTTTAGCACAATGTCTATCTATAATTTTTATCTCCCCTTATTACTCGTCTTGTTGTTGGTTCTGATTATAGCCAAATTTATGGTGCCACGTTTTTATCAAGAAACGCTTTATAGCAGTTCTGCTCATCAAAAATTAAGAAAGAATAAAGCCTATAAGGACAGTAGTTTGGGGAAAACGCTTGTCCGCCATCATTTATCAACAATTCAAAATGGACCTCTGCTGATACAGACTTATCTCCCCCTACTTTTTCCATTGATGATGCTAATACCTGGATTTATGAATGGGGGCAATCTCTTTGAGCGTATTTCTCAGTCTTTCTTTGGTATCGCTTGGTTAATTGGTATGATTATGGGAGTGATGTCTGCGACTCCAAGTTCTCTAGTTGGTGTTGGCTTATCCTTAGAAAAGGAAAACTATTATGTTTTCAAAGCCTTACCCATCAACTTTAAAACCTTTGTTAAGCAAAAATATCTGGTTTTGGCAGGTTTACAAATTTTCATTCCTGTTCTTATATTGATGAGTATCAGCTTAGCAGCCAATCTCTCTTTACTGCTTTTGATTAATTTTCTTGTTGCTTATATCTTGACTAGTTTTGTCATGGGACAAATATTTTATAGTCGTGATTATCGCTTGTTAGTCCTTAATTGGCAAGATATCACTCATCTTTTCAATCGTGGCGGGGGTCAATGGCTGATTTTTAGCTTAATTTTGGGTGGTCTGTTTATTGGTCTTCCTCTAGTCATCCTTGCTATTGTGCTTGCTCAATTTATCAATCCTTGGCTTATCAGTCTTGTTTTTGTTCTTTTAGGATTGAGTACTCTGGGGCTTCTACAATTTATAGTTAACCGGAGTTTTTGGAAAAAATTGAATTGACTAGATAAGGATGTTTTCGCTGGTGTAATCTATTTGTTTATTAATATAGAACTCGATTTTGTCTTGGATGGAATCGAGTTCTTTTATTTTTGCTTGCAATTTTTTGTGAAAATGCTAAAATAGCAATAACTAACCAGTGGTTATATAATAGGAGGTTGAAAATGAATCGAGTACTATATGGTATTATTTCTAAAAAGAAGCAAATCAGTCCACATATTTTTGAAGTGGCGTTTGATATTGGTGTCTTTATTATCAGTATTTGGGTTGTAGAAAAAGATGGCGTTTATTTTCTCATTGATACAGGTATAGGGAGTATGGCGAAATACTTAGTGGAGCGTTATCTTGATCAGCGAACTATTCAGGCGTTTTTTTTAACGCATGGTCATTCTGATCATATTGGAGGTCTACCTGCGTTAAAAGACCTGCTGCCGGATCTACCGGTCATCATAGATAGACGAGAACTCCCTTATGTGACTGGTCAGGTACCCTATCCTCGTCGTAAGAAGATAGAAGCTAAGATTTTTGATGAAAAATTTTTCACTTTTTTGGAGGGTGCTGAAGCTGAGACCTTATTGAAGCAGGCGGGGTTGTTGCCAGTTTTTGCACCAGGTCATTCGCCAGGGCACACCTGTTATTATCATAAGGAGGATAATGTTCTACTGGCGGGTGATATGCTGACAACCAATCGTTTTGGTAGACTGAGACCACCTATGAAGGCTTTTACAGCTGATATGGATCAGGCTCTAAAGACAGCTCATAATGTATTGACCCAGTATCCTCATGTTCTTCTCAGTGTCTGTCACGGCGGTGAGATACGAGAGCCCTTGAAAGAATTGGAGAATAGTTCGTGGTGTCAGACAAAGTAGAAGGAACCAAGCAAAGAATTATCAGAGCTGCTCAGAGCCTTTTTGCTGAGAAATCTTATCAGGCGGTTGGAGTGCGCGAAATTGCTAAAAGGGCAGGCTGTTCCCATACGGCTATTTATCTTTATTTTAAAAATAAAGATGAAATTCTTTATGAGGTAGCTCATGAGCCGCTGGAGGGACTTTATCAGAATTCTTTGAACATCAATCAGTCGAAACTTCCCCCTGCTGATAAATTGCTACAAATCTGTCATAGTTTTATTGCTTTTGGTTTCCAGCATATTAATGCTTATCACCTCTTGTTTATATATGGTGGTGATCGAGTGGATTTGCCTGCTTTTGCTAATCCTGTCAATACTTTACGGATAGATAGTTTTAATATTTTAAGAGACCTAATAAAACAAGTATTACCAGATTATATGAACGATGAACAGGCTTTAAATATCGTGCGTGGTGTCTATTTTTTTCTGCTGGGGACGATTAGTACCTATGCAACAGAAGGAGGGGTCTATGATGAGCGCCTGCAGGCAATTGTGACAGATTATCTAACTTATAGTATTTTACAAAAAGAAGGATAAGCAAATGTTAGTGAGTCTCGTCATGCAGGTGCGTTTTTGGAGCTAGTAACTGTCTTTGGCTTGCTGAGAGAAAAGTCTTGACTTAATAAAAATCAGCTTTGCTGTATTAGATGGGATCGCTCTTATCTGGCTCTGGCATGAGGAGGTGACAAGTTTGGCGGAATCAGGCTTAGAAGTAGTTGCTTTTGCTCTAGGTTCACTGAAAGCTTTTTTGCTTTAGGAAAACAGAGTTGGTTGGATCTATATAGTGATAGCCCTTGTTGATCTTGTCAGCATCTATATTTTTGGGTAAATTAAATATAGAATTCCTCAAGCCTTGGTTTGAATGGGAGCTAGGGTATTTGTTATAATAGTGATGAGTAAAAACTATTATTAGCCTAGCTTATTGGCTGATAAACGGCTTAAGGAAGTGAGAATCATGGTAGAGAGATTGCTATTTACCTGTCCGGGATTTTTTGATGGTGGTGAATTTCCTATTGATAATACGGGAAAAGGAGAGAATAAATCGCCAGCCTTTTATTTGGAAAATCTTTCGCCTCAGGCCAAGACACTTGCTATTACATTAGAAGATCTGACCCATCCCTTGAAGAAAGACTTTACCCACTGGCTCATCTGGAATATTCCAATTTCTACTAGGATTCCACCTGCTATTGCTAGGGGATTTGAACCTGCTAATTTAGTGCCAGCCCGGCAAGGAATTGCCTATGGCTGGTATGCTTATGCCGGACCTAAGCCTCCTCTGGGACAAACCCATCGTTATCGTTTTATTGTTTATGTCTTGGACAGTCCTTTAAATCTTGGACGTTGGACGCTGAAAGCGCAGCTATTAAAGGCTATGCAGGGTCATATTTTGCAAAAAGGAGAGTTGACTGCCAGTTTTGGTAGCCCCAAAAATCTAAGGCCCTTACCAGCCGGTTGATATTGACTCAAGAATTTAAGCTATCGGGAGCATTTATGATCATTGTTTTAAACCCTAATAAGTTGACGCGTCAACTATTTTTTCAAGATCTCATCAATTATTTGAACACACATGAAGCGATTATTCTACGGCAGATTAAACGTGATTTTCCTCAGGTTCAAAATTTGGAACGAAGTATTGAAGATTATGTTCAAGCAGGCTATATTCTGCGTCAGGATAAGCATTATTATTTGAATGTGCCGCTTTTGAGAAATGCGGATCAAGTTGCTTTGGATGATATGATTTTTATAGAAGATCAAAGTCCAGCCTATCAGGTATTGTTGAAACGAGAGTTTGAAACGCATCTGACTAACACTACTAATCAAGCTATTCTGGTTGAAAAAACTGATTTTGAACGCACGAGCTTAGGCTTAGCAAACTATTTCCATAAGCTAAAGGTAGGTCAACCTCTGACACAAGAACAAGAGCGAATCTATGCCATCTTAGGCGATGTTAATCAAGAGTATGCGCTGAAATATATGACCACTTTTCTCTTGAAGTTTGGTCGTAAAATGCAAGTTCCCCAAAAGCGTCCGGATATCTTTGTGCAGGTCTTGGAATTGTTGGGTTATATTGAAAAAAATGCAGATGATAAATATGAATTAAAACTATCCTTTGACAGCGAAAAGCTGATTTTTGCCCAATCTTAGTCTAACTCTAAGCTATATTGAAGCAATCTATAAAAATAAACAAAGAATAGGATAGAAAAACCAAAGAGCTTCGGTTTTTCTATCCTATTCTTTATTTTTCTAAACTTATCATCAGGTAGAGGAAGTAAGGGGCTCCAATGATAGAAACAATAATGCCGGTGGGGATCCCTGTTCCCACTAAGAGCACTCGAGCGATAGTATCAGCTGAAGTGAGAAGAATCATACCAATCAACATGGCAGCAGGTAGGCTGATTTGGTGCTGACTTCCTAGCCAGCCTTTAGCAATATGTCCGGCTAAGAGTCCGATGAAGGTGATGTTGCCGACTAGGACGACACTGATTGAGGCGAGAGCGGTTGCTAGGATAAGTGTAATCAGACGTTCCTTTTGTAGGTTCAAACCCAGAGCAAGAGCCGTCTGTTCGTTGAGATTCATAATATTGAGAGACTTGCTACGGCTAAAGGTTAGACACCAAATTACAAGGAGAGCAGGAGCGAACAAGCTCAAGGTCGCCCAATCATTGCCAGTGATTTCGCCGCTCAACCAGGAAATGATATAGTCCATTTGATTATCGTCGCTGCTGCTGATAACAGAGACCATAATACCAGACAGCATACTGGAAACGCCGACCCCTGCGATAATTAGGCGGGTTGGGTTGATTCCACGGTTCTTTTTTAAAGAGATACCATAAACTAAAAGAATAGTTGCAATCCCACCAAACATGGCCAAGAGGGGCAAGAAATTAATTATTTCTAAGGCACTGGTATGCAAGCTTCCAATGATAATAGCAATGGCTAGCCCAGCCCCGGCATTGATTCCTAGGATACCAGAATCGGCCAAAGCATTTTTAGTTAGTGTTTGTAGAAGTACACCGGCTAAGGCTAGAGAGGCCCCACCTAAGAGGCAAACTAGAATACGTGGCAAACGAATTTGGATAATGATGAAGCTACTAGCTTGGTCAATCTGCCCCACCAGTAAATCAAAGATATCTCTCAGAGATGAATTGGTGTAACCCAGCGATAAAGACAATAGAATCACGAGTGATAAGAGGACGATAAGTGTGGCGAAATGTTTGACATTAACCTGATAATTTCTCATAAATCATCTCCTCTTCTAATGAGCCATAGGAAACAAGGGAGGCCAACAAGACTGATAATAGCACTAATTGGTGTTTCTGCCGGAGGATTGAGAATGCGGCTGACAATATCCACCCAAACCATGAAGGTTGCTCCCGTAAAGGCTGTTAGTGGTAATAAATAACGATAGTCTTTAACCACAAAAACTCTAATGAAATGAGGAATGATCAATCCGATAAAAGCGATAGTTCCGACTAAGGCGACAGCTCCGGCTGAAAGTAATAAAACAATAGCTAAGAGAGCGAAGCTTATCAAGTTTGTCCGTTGACCCAAGGACTTGGCAACTGTCTCATTGAGACTGATAATGGTCAACTGATGGGCCAGTAACTGCGCCAGTAACAATCCTATAATGATGAAGGGAGCAATGGTTGCTAGCATTGGCCAATTTATCTGTGCTAACCCACCAGCCTGCCAACCGATAACTCGAGTTTCTAAGTTGAAATATAGAGTAAGGGTTTGACCGATAGCAGAGAAAAAAGTTGAAACCATGGCTCCGGCTAAAATGAGACGAATGGCATGATAGCCCTTTTGTGGCTGATAAGAGAGCCCAATGACTAAAATAGCTGCTAAAAGAGAACCCAGCAGACAAAGAAGTAAAATAAGACTATAATGCAGGCTCCCCCAAATAGCATAGCCGATGATCAAGGCCAAACCAGCCCCAGCATTAATACCTAATAGACCAGGATCGGCGATGGGATTACGGGTTATTCCCTGCATAATTGCTCCAGCTTGAGCTGAGGCAGCCCCGACTAGAATAGCTGCTAGAAATCGGGGGAATCGCAAATCAAAGATCACATCTTGTATCGCTGAATCTTGCAAGGGATTTTGGATCACCTGCCAGACTTGAGTATGAATGTAATTGACAGCTCCGAAACGCAGACTAACATAGCAACCTAGGATAAAGAGTAGACTAATGAAAAAAACAAGCCAAGCGAGAATTGGCTTGTTTTTCCGCTTAAGAAGATTTTCCTCTTGATACATATAAAAATCCTTTTTTAAGAATTAGCTTTCTTGACCGCATCTACAAATGATTTGAGCTGCGCATCAAGTGACATTGGGTCTGAGAAGTAGAAAAGATTCTCATCAACTTCTAGGATATGTTTATTTTGAACAGCTGGAATGTTTTGCCAAACGTCACTTTCTTTGAGTGAGGCGGCAGCATTTTTGGAAGAGTCGCTCACGTTGAGCAGGGCATAGTCGCCGATATAGTCGCCGATAACCTCTTGTGAAACACCGTACCAGCCTTTTTTAAAGACCTCGTCTTTTACCTTTTGTGGAGCCAAATAGCCTAGAGCATCGTAAACGAGCTCACCGCCACGACCCCAGTTGTTACCGTAGAGGTAGAGGTCCTTATCATAAAAGTCCATGACTGTGAAAGTAGTGTTCTCAGGGATATAGTCTTTGAGTTCTTCTTTAGCTTGAGCTGTTTTATCCTTCCAATTTTTGAGCCATTCTTTGGCTTTATCTTCCTTATCGAAGACTTTAGCGAGGTTGGTCAACATTTGTAGGTAATCATTTTTTCCATATTCAATGACAAGAACAGGCGCAATTTTCTTAAGCTGCTTAATATTTTTATCTGTTGAAAAAGCAATGATGAGATCTGGCTTTTGAGCTGCGATAGCTTCTGTATCTTCTGAAGTCAACTTCTTAGCATCCTTGAGTTTATTACCAAAGGCTGGACTGTCTTTTTCATAATCTAGGGAATAACTTGAAACATCAACCCCCAGTTGGAAGAGATAGCCAGTATAAGAATAGGCGAAGTTGACAACCTTTTTAGGATTTTTAGGCACCTTGCCATAATAGGTGAAGCCATCAATTTTGGGCATAGAAGAGACAGCTTGCTGGTCTGATTGGTTTTTGTTGCTAGAGTTAGAGCAGGCTGCTAGGGTAATAAGAGCAAAACAGACTACAAGAGCTGTTAGAATTTTTTTCATTTGATTTTCTCCTAAAATCAATCTATTTAATCAGCTGATAAGTCAGCAGAATGGGGTAATGGTGGATAGGGTCCTCAGTGAGCTGAGCCTCAATACTGAAGACATCTCTCAAAATATCAGCTGTCATTATTTGTTTCACCGAACCTTCATAGCGGATTTCTCCATTCTTCATGGCTACGAGGTAATCAGAAAAGCGGGCTGATAGGTTGAGGTCGTGCAGAACCATGATGATAGTTTTCCCTACACTTTGATTGAGCACCTGCAGGAGTTCGAGGATCTCTAGCTGGTGATTCATATCCAAATAAGTTGTTGGTTCATCAAGAAAAATGGTATCGGTATCTTGGGCAAGTGCCATAGCAATCCAAACCCGTTGCCGTTGGCCACCAGAAAGACTATCAACCTCTCGATTGGCCAAGTCTGTAATCTTAGTAACTTCCATAGCCCAGTGAATTTTAGTACGATCCTCTTGGGTCAGGCTTCCTAAGTATTTTTGGTGGGGAAAGCGCCCATAGGAAATGAGATCATAGACAGAGATGCCTTGGGCAGCCTCTAAAACTTGGGGAAGGAGAGCTATCTTTTTAGCGACTTCCTTAGTTGGGAGGGAGCTGATGGCTTGACCATCCAAATAAATATGCCCCTGTTTGATGGCTTGAATTCGAGTCAAAGCCTTGAGTAGGGTTGACTTTCCGCAACCGTTAGTACCAATGATAGTGGTGATTTTTCCCTCAGGGATAGCCAGAGACAGATCATCAATGATGATTCTGTGCTCGTAGGCTACCTGAATTTTGTCTGCACGAATGAGTGACATAAGACCTCCTTTCTTTTAAAATACTTTCCACATTATAACACAGGGATTTTAAATTTTGAACCATTTCCGATGAATTATCAGACTTTTTTGAAAAAACCGAAAAGCCAGTCCTGTCAAGGGAACTGGCTCTTTATAATTATTATCATTAAGACCATTTCTTTAAAATTATTAGAAATTGTTAGAGGTACTTTTTAGCAACTTCTAAATCACCTTCATAGGCTGTGCGCTGACCATTAACAATCTGGAAGGCATCAGCTCCTTTGCCTGCAATGATAACAGCGTCCTTATCATTGCAGGTGAGTTGCAGGGACTTTTCAATAGCGGCCTCGCGGTCGACAATGATATCGACCGGACGATTGATATAACTGGCAATTTCTTGAGAAATTGCTAAAGGCTCTTCTTTATTAGGATCGTCAGCTGTCAGAATCACCTTTAGATCCGGGTATTGATTGATAACTTGGCCGAAGTCGGCTCGACGGCTTTCGCCTTTATTTCCGGGAGCTCCAAGGATTAGAACGTTTTGCCCTGTCTGGTGCTGTTTGACGACATCCAGTAATTTTTCTAGACTGTCTCCATTGTGGGCATAATCGACAAATACCTTGGCGCCATTGGCTTGAGTCAGTACTTCCATGCGACCAGGAACAGAGGTCTGGGCAACCCCTTTTTGAATGTCAGCTTGACTGGCTCCTAGTCTAAGACAAGCTAGGCCGGCTGCCAGAGCATTATCCTGATTAAAATTACCGATGAGCTGAATATCGTAATGACCACCTAGCTTGCCAGTAACGTTAAAATCAAAGGCTCGACTGTTTTTTATGGCATTCTCTGCCTGCTGACCATAGAAATCATGAGGCATGTGGGCGACTTGATCACGGATGATGGCAAAATGTTCCATAGAGCTGTTAACAACAACGGCTCGGCTATTATCCATCAGGAGACGCTTATGATAGAAATAATCTTCAAAGCTTGGGTGCTCAATAGGGCCGATATGATCAGGGCTAATATTGAGAAAAACTCCGACATCAAAGGTCAAGCCATAAACTCTCTTAACCAAGAAGGCCTGACTAGAAACCTCCATGATGAGATGGGTCATGCCATTGCGGACCGCCTCGTCTATCATCTTGAAGAGATCAAGGCTTTCAGGTGTAGTCAGGGCTGATTTAAAGAAAGTTTGCCCATCTAAGGTGGTATTCATTGTAGAGAGCATAGCTGGCTTGTGGGATTGCTTGAGAATATTGTAGGCAAAATAAGCAGCTGTTGTTTTGCCTTTAGTTCCAGTGAAGGCAAGAAGTTTTAACTTGTCCTGAGGGTAATCATAGAAGGCCATTGCAATCAAGCTCATGGCTTGTTTAATGTCATTAACAAGAATAGCAGGAATCCCCACTTCAAAATCTTTTTCAGCAAGGTAGAACTGCAAACCGGATTGAACTGCGCTCTCTAAAAACTCTTTACGAAAGGCAGCGCCTTTAACGAAGAAAAGCGTTGTAGCTGTCACCTCACGACTATCGTAGCTGATGCTGTCGAATTGATAGTCCTCTTTCCATTGATAGAGAAAATCGCCCTTGTCGCTAATATCACGAAAATTATTATCTTGCTTGAGAATTTCAAGCACCTTTGTCATTGTAATCATGTTTACTATTTTAGACTGAAAGTTCCCGTTTTACAAGTCACAGGCAAAAGTTTATAATAAAATGCAGTTATTTTTTGGAAAGAAAGAAATATGTCAGAAGAAAAACAATTAACGCAGAATGAGAAGATGGTCCGAGGCACCTTTTGGTCTACCGCTGGAAATACTTTGAGTCGTCTTTTAGGAGCCCTCTATATCATTCCTTGGTATGCTTGGATGGGAGAGTATGGTAGTCAAGCCAATGCCCTCTATGGGATGGGCTATAATATCTATGCCTACTTTCTCTTGCTATCAACTACCGGCATTAATGTAGCCGTCGCCAAGCAGATAGCCAAATACAATGCCATGGGTAAGGAAGATCATTCCATTCATTTGATTCGGAATTTTCTCAAACTTATGGGAATTGTTGGTCTGGTTTTTGCGGCTGTTATGTACCTAGCTTCGCCACTTTTTGCGACTTTCTCAGGTTCGGGTAGAGAATTAATTCCAGTTATTCATAGCTTGTCCTATGCTGTTTTGGTTTTCCCGGCCATGAGTGTTGTCCGAGGAATTTTTCAGGGTTATAATGATTTCAAACCCTATGCTATGAGTCAAATTTTTGAGCAATTAATCCGTGTCATTTGGATGTTGCTGACGGCCTACCTTATCATGCAAATGGGTTCTGGGGACTATGTTTTAGCGGTCAGTCAATCAACCCTAGCTGCCTTCATCGGTATGCTTGCCAGCATGGCTGTCCTGATTTTTTACCTGCATAAGGCTGGTCTGCTCAAAAAAATTTTTGCGAGGCCAACAGAAAAAATTAGTATTGATACCTTTGGTCTACTAAAGGAAACTTTTAAAGAAGCCATTCCCTTTATTATCACAGGTTCTGCTATTCAAACCCTACAGTTGATAGACCAAGGAACTTTCAACAATAGTCTGGCTGTCTTTACCAACCTCAGTGTGAAAGAACTTAATGTTCTCTTTGCTTACCTATCAGCCAATCCGAGTAAAATCAATATGATTTTAATTTCGGTAGCAACTTCCATCGGTGGAGTCGGTATTCCAGTTCTAACCGAATCCTTTGTTAAAAGGAATACAGAAGATATGCGTAAGGTGGTGGTAAACAATCTACAAATGCTCTGGATTTTTATTCTACCAGCTGTTGTCGGTTCGCTGATTTTGGCCAAGCCAATCTACACCGTTTTTTATGGTTTGCCTGAAAAAGATGCCCTCTATCTCTTTATAGGAGTAATGGCTGAGACCCTGCTTTTGGCTCTTTATTCCCTGATGGCTCCTATGTTGCAGGCCCTCTTTGAGAATCGAAAGGCTATTCAGTACTTTCTCTGGGGAATTTTAGCCAAACTTGTCTTTCAAATTCCTACGCTCTATGTCTTTGGTGCCTATGGCCCAATTGTTTCGAGCTCTCTAGCTTTATGGATTCCAAGTGTTCTTATGTATTTCCGTATCCAAGAGGTAACAGGCTTTGACCACGCTGACATCAGAAAAGGCGCTAAGACAATCCTCTGGATGACAGCTGTAATGGGACTTGTTGTCGGGCTAGGTTATTGGGGACTGACTTTCATCTACCCTGTTACTGGTCGTCTGTCTGGTCTTGTTTATGTTATTGTCCTTGGTGCCTTAGGGGTTCTTGTTTATGGCTATCTCTCTCTGAGAACTCATCAGGTCGACAGCATTATCGGCAGTCGTGCTGAGAGCTTACGGCAAAAATTGCACATCAAATAGAGATATCTATCTCTTAAGTTGGATAAAAAGATTGATTCAAAGGGGGATTTTTTACTTTTTATTCTGAATTCTAAATAAATTGCTAGAGTTTTTGTGGGTGAACAATAGACTTTGGATATAATTATTTCTTATAATAGATTATCAATAATAAATATGGACCGCAGGTTTTTCTTGTCGAGAAATAGTGCTAAAATAGTAGTATTAAATGGAATGGAAAGGTAGAAAGATGACACAAGATTATAAATTAGCTACCCTGTTGGCTCATGCTGGGATTAAATCTGATAAGGAAACGGGGGCCTTGGCAGCTCCGCTTCATTTTTCAACAACCTACCAACATCCAGAATTTGGGCAATCAACAGGTTTTGATTACACTCGTACTAAGAATCCAACGCGTGCAACCCTGGAAAAAACCCTGGCAGCGATTGAGAAAGCAGATTATGCTATTGCGACTAGCTCAGGTATGAGTGCAATCGTTCTTGCCTTTGAAATTTTTCCGGTGGGCAGCCGCGTCGTTGCTGCTCGTGATCTCTATGGAGGTTCTTTCCGCTGGTTCAACGATCAGGAGAAGCAGGGCTGTTTCTTCTTTGAATACACGAACACTGAGGAAGAGATGCTGGCGGCGATTTCAGAAGAGACAGATATTGTCTATATCGAGACACCAACCAATCCTCTCATGGTTGAATTTGACATCGCTAAGATTGCCAAAGCGGCCCATGAAAAGGGGGTAGTAGTTATAGTAGATAACACTTTTTACAGTCCTATTTATCAAAATCCAATTCCTTTAGGAGCAGATATCGTTATTCATTCTGCAACGAAGTATTTGGCAGGTCATAATGATGTGCTAGCAGGTGTAGTAGTGACTAACAATCAAGACTATAATGATAAATTGCTTTACAACCTTAATACCACAGGTCCAAATCTGTCTCCCTTTGACAGTTACATGTTGATGCGAGGTCTCAAAACCTTGAAATTACGGATGGAGGCTTCAACTCAGAATGCTAAAGAAGTAGCCGCCTTTTTAGAGCAATCGCCAGCCGTTAAGGAAGTCCTCTTTACTGGTAAGGGCGGTATGATTTCCTTTAAGCTTACTGATAAATCTAAGATTCCTACCATCATCAATAATCTCAAGGTTTTCACTTTTGCTGAAAGCCTCGGTGGTGTAGAGAGTTTGATTACCTATCCGGCAACCCAAACTCACGCTGATATTCCAGCTGATGTCCGAGCTTCTTACGGTTTAACAGATGATTTGCTGAGGTTGTCGATTGGTATCGAGGATGCTAGGGATTTAATTGCTGATTTAGAGCAGGCTCTATCTCTCTAACCAAATTTAATTTCGTCACTTTTTGTTTTGATTCACTGTCATTGAGGAGAACCTATGACTATATACGATTTTACAACTGTACCTAACCGTCTTAACAACCACTCTGTCAAATGGCAAGAAGTTGAAAGGGATGCTGATCTCTTGCCTCTTTGGGTCGCCGATATGGACTTTTTAGCCTTTCCGGAAATGGAGGCCGCTATCCATCGCTATGCAGACTATGGTGTTTATGGTTATTCCTATTTTTCAGATGAACTTTATGACGCTATTATTGATTGGGAAAAGCAAGAACACGGCTACGCCATCGCTAAGGAAGACCTAGTCCTTATTGAAGGGGTGGTTCCAGCTATTTCGGTTGCCATCCAGTCTTTTACACAAGAAAATGATGCCATTTTAATCAATACACCGGTCTATCCTCCTTTTGCCCGTTCCGTCAAACTCAATAACCGTCGCTTGGTTGAAAACTCTCTTATTAAAAATGAGGGGCGATTTGAAATTGACTTTGAACAGTTAGAAAAGGATATTGTGACCAATGATGTGAAGCTTTATGTTTTCTGCAGTCCCCATAATCCTGGTGGTCGTGTTTGGACAATCGAGGAGCTAGTCAAAATTGCAGAACTTTGCCGTAAGCATCAGGTGATTATTATTTCTGATGAGATTCATCAAGATTTAGCCCTTTTTGGTAATAAACATTACAGTATTAATACTGTTGGTGATTTTAAGGACTTTACCATAGTTTTGTCCAGCGCCACTAAAACATTTAATGTTGCGGGAACTAAAAATAGTTTTGCAATTATTGAAAATCCAGAACTGCGTGCGCAATTTAAAAAGCGTCAGCTGGGAAATAACCAGCATGAGGTTCCTACTATTGGTCTCATTACGACCTATACAGCTTTTCGTCAAGGGAAACCTTGGCTGATAGAGTTAAAAACGATTTTAGAAGCAAACATCAATCTGCTGGTCGACTACTTGACCCAGCATACAAAAATTAAGGTCATGAAACCAGAAGGAACCTATCTGGTTTGGTTGGATTTCTCTGCCTATAATCTATCTGATGAAGAGCTTCATTATAAAATTAAAGAAGAAGCCAAACTGATTTTAAATGTTGGCTCGACCTTTGGACAGGAAGGTGTTGGCCATGCTCGTATCAATGTTGCTACACCTCAGAAAGTCCTGCAAGAGGCTTGTGAACGTTTGGCTAAGGTCTTTTCAAAATAAATAAGCCTAGAAAAACATGAAGGCATCCTATTTTAGGATGCCTCAGACCGAAGACAAACTTCTTTTTGGAGGTTTGTCTTTTTTGGTGTCTCTTATCTTTAAGATGAAAAATGGA
>NZ_JBHSAC010000065.1:0-24355 GCF_042649885.1 Streptococcus dentapri
TCCATTTTTCATCTTAAAGATAAGAGACACCAAAAAAGACAAACCTCCAAAAAGAAGTTTGTCTTCGGTCTGAAATTCAGCACTTAAGTGCTGAATTTTTTATCTTATTTAAACTGTTGTTGGAATTGAAATTTCAAACAATTTTTCCGTATGACTGGACTTGATCTGATCAGGAATAACAATTTCTGGGTCAATCTTACGCTTGAAAAAGAATTCACGGATTGTTTCGATTTCTTCATCTTTAATCGCACGATGACGATTAGTAATCAAGAGTTCATAATGACCAGGTGCTTTTGAAAAAATAACATCACTATTCCCAGCCGAATAGACTTCTACCAACTTAGCATCAGTATTGCGCAGTTGGTTGCGGACAAGACCGGGATGGCTGCTTGTTGTATTTATAAGTCTCATGAAAAACCTCCTTATCAGGTTTGCATATTAACATTATAGCACGATTCTTGTGAAAATAACGAGCGCTTATCGTTTTTTATGAGATTTTTTCCATTCCTCAATACCCCACTTGTGACTATCACGCTTTAATTTAACAATAGCTTGATCGACAGAAAACCAGGCCAGATTATTAAAATCTTCCAATGGTTGGTCTACCTCAGTATAGCTGGTCACTTCATAGATATAGGCAGGATTATAGAAATAGGTATCACGATGGCTGGAGTAGAAGTATTCATCAGCCTGCCCATAAAATACTCCAACTTGGGCTGTGAAACCGAGTTCTTCAAGGAGTTCGCGCGTGAGAGCCTCCATATGATTCTCGCCAGCTTCAATTTCTCCACCGGGCAGAAACCAAGCTCCATTGGGAGCCTGAACTAAAATGATTTGGGTTTGATCTTGATTAGGAATAACTGCATAAACGCCATAACGGCTGACATAGTCTTTGCTATTAATTTTTACACCGAATGTCGGATGTGTCATAATATGTCCTCAATTTTGTCTTTCTTGTCCTCTATTATACCAAACTTTCAAGATCTTGATACTAATTTTAAGAAAGAAGCAATAATAAATAGGGATAGGCACCTGCCTAGCCCTATTATCATTATTCCGCTAGGGAAGTTTCTTCTTTGGGAAGAACTTCCGATTTTTTGGCTGTCTTGATGGTGATATGCCCATTTGAAGTCATAACGGCTTTGAAATTTTTTTCATTTGGATTATCCAGATAGAAGTCTGTGATGGCATCTTCGATATATTCTTGAATGGTCCGTCGCAGAGGACGAGCTCCCATCTTAGGATCATAACCAAGGTCAACCAGTTTTTCTTTTACCTTATCTGTGACATCTAAGTGAAGTCCGTTGGTTGCTAGACGTTGATTAACATCGTCTAGCATAAGTTTTACAATGTTGAGCAGATTTTCTTTGCTAAGTGCTTGGAATTCGATAATACCGTCGAAGCGGTTCATAAATTCTGGGCTGAAGAAATTACTTAGCTCACCAAGAACAGAGTTGGTACGACCTTCACGGACTGCCCCGAAACCAACTGATGCTTCTGCCTTGCCGGTACCAGCATTTGAGGTCATAATGATAATGGTATCTTTGAAGCTGACAGTACGCCCCTGCCCATCAGTCAAGCGACCATCATCAAGAACCTGCAAGAACATGTGCATAACATCTGGATGGGCTTTTTCAACTTCATCCAAGAGGATGAGCGAATATGGATTACGGCGAACCTGCTCGGTCAACTGACCGGCTTCTTCATAGCCGACATATCCTGGAGGGGCACCAACTAGCTTAGCAACCGCGTGCTTTTCCATGTATTCAGACATGTCAAAGCGAATCATGTTATCGGCTGAACCAAAGAGCTCGATAGCTAACTGTTTGGAAAGTTCCGTTTTACCGACACCGGTAGGACCAACAAAGAGGAAGCTACCGATTGGCCGGTTAGGTGCACCGAGGCCAACACGGTTACGGCGAATGGCCTTGGCAATCTTATCAACGGCTGCATCTTGGCCGATGACATGAGCCTTGAGGTCATCGGCCAGATGGATCAGTTGTGATTGCTCCTTTTCTTTCAAATCACCGACTGGAATATTGGTTTTTTCTTCTACGATGGCTTCAATATTTTTTTCGGTAATTATAGGAATTTCTTGTTCGGTCAGTTGCTGGGACTGCATTTCCTTAAATTTAGCAATTTGATCGCGGAAATAAGCAGCTTTTTCAAAGTCTTCTTCTCGTGTTGCCTGAGCTTTGAGATTTTCAGCTTCAATCAGCCGCTTATCAATCTCTTTAGGATCCACAAAATTTAAGGTCAGATTCATCCGAGAACCAGCTTCGTCTAGTAGATCGATGGCCTTGTCAGGCAAGAATCGATCTTGAATGTAACGGTTGGAAAGAATTGCAGCGGCTTCAATAGCTTCATCAGTATATTTAACATGGTGGTAGTCCTGATATTTAGGTTGAATACCATGTAAAATAGTGATTGTTTCTTCAACAGAAGGCTCATCAACCTTAACCGGTTGCATCCGACGTTCTAAGGCGGCATCTTTTTCAATGATGCGGTATTCATTGAGCGTAGTAGCACCGACTAATTGTAGTTCGCCACGAGCGAGGGCTGGTTTTAAAATGTTACCTGCATCCATGCTGCCATCTGTTGTACCACCGGCACCGACGATTTCATGGATTTCATCAATAAAGAGAATAACATCTTGACGTTGACGAATTTCTTCCATCAATTTTTGCATGCGTTCTTCAAACTGGCCACGGATACCTGTACCTTGAACCAAGCTGACGACATCCAGACGAATGACTTGCTTGTCCTGCAATTTTTGTGGAACATTGCCGTCAACAATCTTTTGGGCTAGACCTTCAACAACAGCTGTTTTACCAACACCAGGCTCACCGATGAGGACAGGATTGTTTTTGGTTCTACGGTTCAGGATTTCAATGACTCGAACGATTTCTTGATCGCGACCGATAACAGGGTCGATATCCCCACGGCGGGCAATATCGGTGATATTGATACCGAACTCCTCTAAGAGGCCTTGTGGCTGCTGTGGAGCTTGTTGTTCGGGATTGCGACGACGATTGTTACCGCCACCATTATTACCCATATCTCCACCGTTGTGGCCGGCTTGTGTTTGGGGGGAGTTTGGGAGATCTTGATTAAAGGCTCGGAAATTATTCAAATCACCAAAGAAATCATCAAAAAATGAGTCCATTGATTGATTGGTTTGAGTATTATTGAGCAAATTTTCAGGATCTGCTTTCATAATTTGATAGCAATTTTGGCAGAGATCAATTTGTTTTTGCTGCCCATTGACATTTGTATAGAGATGTATGCTTGCATCATTTAGCTTACAATTTTGACATAACATAGGAAAACCTCCAATCTTGACTTATTGACCTATAGTCAATAAAGGTCAAAGTCTATGATGTTATTATAACACTCATACTATAGAAATCAAGTAAAAAGATTGACATTTTAGCAGAAAGAAGAAGAGAGTGCTAATAGAAGTGTTTTTTTGAATAAAATACAGATTATTCTTGACAATTTGATAAAATATTATAGAATAACTGTATAAAAATACAGGAAACAGAGGAAATTTATGGTCAAATCATTTTTAAAAGAGATAGATTTTACGAAGAAGGACTTGTTGAATTTGCTTGCTTTATCAGCTAAGTTCAAGCAATTAAAAAAGGATAAGGTAGCTCATAAATATTTAGAAGGAAAGAATATTGCCCTAATTTTTGAAAAAACGTCAACTCGTACTCGCTCTGCCTTTACTGTGGCTGGCCAAGATCTGGGGATGAATGTCACCTATCTTGGGGCGGGGGAAATACAGCTGGGTAAAAAAGAATCAATAGTAGATACAGCCAAGGTTTTAGGTAGCATGTTTGATGGTATTGAGTACCGCGGTTTTAAACAGGAAGATGTGGAAATTCTGAGCAAATACTCAGGGGTTCCGGTTTGGAACGGTTTGACGGATACTTGGCATCCTACTCAGATGATTGCTGATTTTCTTACCTTGACCGAGGTATTTGGTAGTCTGGATGATCTTAGTATTGCCTATATTGGTGACGGTCGTAATAATATGGCCAATTCGCTCTTAGTAACTTCGGCCATACTTGGGGTAAACTGCACCATCATTGCACCAAAAAGTCTGCAGCCCCAGAAAGATATTGTTGATCTAGCTCATCAGCATAATACTGGTGCTAGTTTAACCATTACCGATGATATTGCAGGCGTTAAAGGGGTCAACATGATCTATACAGATGTCTGGGTGTCTATGGGAGAAGGAGTTGACTTTAAAGAGCGCATAGATTTACTCCTACCTTATCAGATCAATCAAAATCTGATTAGTTTAACCGGCAATCCTGATGTGATTGTTATGCACTGTCTTCCAGCTTTTCATGATTTGAATACCGAAATTGGTAAAGACATTTATGAGAAATACGGTTATAGCGAATTGGAGATAACAGATGAAGTCTTCCAAAAATACAGTTCAATCATTTTTCAGGAAGCAGAGAACCGTATGCATTCTATCAAGGCCATTATGTACAATTCCTTCCAAGAGGAATAATTTAGAAAATAGAGCAATTTATGGCTTTCATCTATACCATTTTCTTACTTTATGATAAAATAAGGATGATTAAAACATTATAGGAGAAACTAACATGGAGTCACATTTGGTGAGAATCATTAACCGTCTTGAGTTAATGACAACAGACGAAGGCAATTTAAAACGCAATTTTGAGCGTGATGGAGTTGTTGTCGCTGAAGTTTCGTTTGCTAACGATCCTGAAAATGGTCCAGTGTTTACCTTGCGTGATGTTCAATCTCGTGAAACCTACACTTTTGACAGTATTGATTTGATTGCTATGGAAATTTACGATCTTCTTTACTAATAAAGACGCCGAGCTATTGCTTAGCTCGGCGTTTATTTATATGGTTTAGCTCAGTAAGCGTTTTTAACTAATTAGTTTTGTCTATGACAGTGGAATCTTTTATTATAAATTGGATTTGTATTATTATGCATTTTTTGCTATAATAAACAAGAATTATTTTAAGGAGAAAACTAGTGGATTTTTCATTTTTACCTAAATATTGGGGTTACTTTAACTATGGTGTTATTGTTACTATCATGATTTCACTCTGTGTGGTCTTTTTTGGGACAATTTTGGGAATTCTGGTAGCCCTAGCAAAACGTTCTAATATCAAGGTTTTAGATTGGTTGGTTAGACTGTACGTATGGATCTTCCGAGGAACACCTATGGTGGTTCAGATTATGATTGCCTTTTTATGGATGGATTTTACTGATGCGCCAGTCATCGGTTTTGGGACTGTTGATTTAGACTTTTCTCGTTTGCTTCCAGGAGTTATTATTCTATCTTTGAATAGTGGTGCTTATATTTCCGAAATTGTTCGCGCAGGAATTGAAGCTGTTCCCAAGGGACAGACAGAAGCCGCTTATTCTTTAGGAATCAAACCTTTTAAGACCATGCGTTATGTTGTTCTTCCACAAGCTTTCAAAAATATTTTACCAGCTCTGGGTAATGAATTTATTACAATCATCAAGGATAGTTCTCTGCTTCAAACAATTGGAATTATGGAACTCTGGAACGGTGCCCAAACGGTCTTGACAACAACTTATATTCCATTAGAACCACTCTTGTTCGCAGCGTTCTACTACCTCATGTTGACGACTATTTTAACCGGTGGTCAAAAGCTACTTGAGAATCATCTTGGGAAAGGACAAAAATAATGACAGATACAATGATTAGTATTAAAAATCTGCATAAATATTTTGGTAAAAATGAAGTTCTCAAAGGAATTGATTTAGATATTCAAAAAGGAGAAGTCGTTGCCATCATCGGTCCTTCAGGATCTGGTAAATCGACCTTCCTGCGCGCTATGAATTTGCTGGAAGTTCCCACTAAGGGGACCATCAGTTTTGAAGGTGTTGATATCACAGATAAGAAAAATGATATTTTCAAAATGCGCGAAAAGATGGGGATGGTTTTCCAACAATTCAATCTTTTTCCTAATATGACTGTTTTAGAGAATATTACCTTATCTCCCATCAAGGTCAAGGGGATGTCAAAAGCTCAGGCTGAGAAAAAGGCCTATTCGCTCCTAGAAAAAGTGGGCTTGAAAGACAAGGCTAAGACTAATCCAACTAGTCTTTCAGGTGGTCAGCAACAGCGTATCGCCATTGCTCGTGGTTTGGCTATGGATCCGGATGTTCTCTTGTTTGACGAACCTACGTCAGCTCTTGACCCTGAGATGGTTGGAGAAGTTTTGGCTGTTATTCAAGACTTAGCCAAGTCAGGGATGACCATGGTTATTGTAACGCATGAAATGGGCTTCGCTCGTGAAGTAGCTGATCGCGTCATCTTTATGGATGGTGGTGTCATCGTTGAAGAAGGTAGCCCTAAACAGGTCTTTGAAGAGACCAAGGAAGAACGGACTAAAGATTTCTTAGGAAAAGTGCTATAAAAATTTATAGCATTTATGAATTAATTAGATAGATGAAGAGAGTGGGACAAGAAGCCAAAAATTTTCGATTTTTTGGGTTTGGTCTGCTCTTCTTTTTTACATTTTACTTATGGATTGCTTTAGAGAAAAAGGAAAAAATATGACTATATTAATACTCTTATTATTTTGAGCCTAATAGGCCAGATTGTCTATTTGTCAGTTAATAGATCTGTAAAAGAAATAAGCATTATTAATAGTTTGCACAATATTATAGTTATCAACTTGCTAAAAGCACAAGATCATCTTTATTATAGAGATAAGTCAAAGAATCATTCTAATTCAGTTATCAAGGAGATATAAATATAGATATAAGAAGCCAAAACAACTTGGCTTTTTTCATGCCCAAATAACTATTTTTTGGAATGATTCCAATCTTTTAAAATCCCTAAAATTCAGGCCATTTGTGTGCTATAATGAGGGCAAGAGATTCTTAGTAACATCGATTAAAAGGAGATTGCATATTGATTTTACAAGAAGCCAAAACCAATATTCCTTATCAAATTGCTAGTATCAATTTACCAGCAGATAGTGTGCGACATCTTTCAAATCTAGGAGTGAAAATTGGAAGTCATCTTGAGGTCATTTCCAAGACAAAAATGAGCGCTATCATTCTCTTAAAATCGAATCGGCTCGCGCTGGATGCTTCTATTTTGGCTAATATTGATGTTCGTGAAAGTGGAGAAGAAGATCAGGTGCGGGCTCTTCCCTTGTCTGAGCTAGAGGTAGGAGAAGCAGCCTACATTGAGAATATTTATGCCATGAATGAAACCAAGCGTCGTTTGATGGATATGGGGCTGACACGGCATACCAAAATCTACCTAAGAAAAGTAGCTCCTTTAGGTGATCCGATTGAGATTTGTCTACGTGGTTATGAGCTGACTTTGAGAAAATCGGAAGCCCAGATGATTAGTGTTGTTAAAATGGATGACTAGAAAGGAAGCAAAATGACTGAAATAGCCCTTATTGGAAATCCCAACAGTGGAAAAACCAGTTTGTTTAATCTCCTAACTGGTACCAATCAATATGTAGGAAACTGGCCCGGCGTTACGGTTGAACGTAAGAGCGGTCAGGTAAAAAAGCTTAAAGGTGTGAGCGTTCAGGATTTGCCAGGGATTTATTCTCTGTCTCCTTATAGTCCTGAGGAAAAGATAGCGCGTGATTATTTGTTGAGTAATCAGAGTGATGCTATTTTGAATGTTGTTGATGCAACAAATCTGGAGCGCAATCTCTATCTAACGACGCAATTGATTGAAACAGGGATTCCTGTGACTCTTGCTTTGAATATGAGTGATATTCTTAAGCGTCGAGGGAAAGCAATCAGCAGTGAAAAGCTTGCCTATCAGCTAGGAGTTCCAGTTCTTGCCACTAGTGCTTTGAAAAATACCGGTGTTGATAAGGCTGTGAAGAAAGCCAGCCAAACAACCAAAGCTAGTGTTGATCAGATTCAATATCCTACTTATGATGCCAAGTTTGAAGCAGCCCTTGCTCAAATTATTGATGTTTTGGGGCAAACTGTACCAGCTGACTCTAGCCGCTTTTATGCCATTAAGCTCTTTGAACGCGATCGTTTGGTACAAGAAGAGGTAAACCTGTCTTCTTTTCAAGAAAAAGAAATTGATGAGATTATTAAGATTACAGAGGAGGTCTTTACAGAGGACTCTGAATCCATCGTCATCAATCAGCGTTATGCTTTCATTGAACGCGTCAGTCAAATGGCTCAAAGTCAAGAAGATGATTTTAAAATGACCCTGTCTGATAAAATTGATAGGGTGGTGACTAATCGTATTTTAGCCCTACCTATCTTTGCTGCAGTCATGATGATGGTTTATTACCTCTCTATCCAAACTGTAGGAACCATGGGAACGGATTGGGTCAATGATGTCCTCTTTGGTCAATATGTTCCTGATGTTGTTAGGGGGCTCTTGGAAACCTTAAAAGTAGAAGATTGGCTCCAGGCCCTGATAGTGGATGGAATCGTTGCAGGTGTAGGAACTGTCTTAGGCTTTTTACCCCAGATTTTTGTTCTCTTCATCTGTCTGGGAATTTTGGAAGATATTGGTTATATGAGCCGAATTGCCTTTGTGATGGATCGTATTTTCAGGCGTTTTGGTCTGTCTGGCAAATCATTTATTCCTATGCTGATTTCAACCGGCTGTGGGGTTCCTGGAATTATGGCCAGCCGTACTATTGAAAATGAAAGGGATCGTCGAATCACGATTATGACGACGACTTTCATGCCTTGTTCGGCTAAATTATCGATTATCGCCTTGATTGCTGGGGCTTTCTTCCCAGACAATCCCTGGATTGCTCCAAGTACCTATTTCATGGGAATGCTGGCCATCATCTTATCTGGAATTGCCCTGAAGAAAACCTGTTTTTTAGGTGGCTATACTAGTCCCTTTATCATGGAACTACCAAGCTATCATCTGCCCAAAATCAATGCCGTTTTGCGTTATGCTTTTGATAAGGCTAAGAGTTTTGTCAAGCGTGCGGGTACCATCATCTTCAGTTTGACCGTTATCATCTGGTTCATGAGTTCTTATAACTTTATGTTGCAGGCTGTTCCGACAGAAAATAGTATCTTGGCCGATCTCGGTCGGCTCTTGGCTTGGGTATTTATACCGCTTGGTTTCGGAAATTGGGAGGCGACGGTGGCGGCAATCACTGGTCTGGCTGCTAAAGAAACGGTTGTTGCGACCTTCGGAATCCTCTATCATAATCCGAATGCCACTGAAACCAGTCATTCGCTTTGGCTCAGTCTTCAGAGAGATTATACGGCCCTAGCCGCCTACTCCTTTTTGACCTTTAATCTACTCTGTGCTCCTTGTTTTGCTGCTATTGGAGCGATTAGACGTGAAATGGGCAATCTCAAATGGACCTTGCTGGCTATTGGTTTCCAAACAGGGATCGCCTATCTGGTGAGTCTGGTAATTTACCAGCTTGGTTTAGTGCTTTTCTATGGTGAGGAATTTTCGATTTGGACAGCTCTAGCTCTACTGTTGAGCGCTTTAGTCATCTACTTTATTGCGAGAAAGCCTCGTCGCATAAAAGATGAAGTTATCACCTTGGAAAATTTACCTTTAGCCCAAGGACAATAAGAGGAGGTTATAAGATGTCAACGATTATTATAGCAACTTTAATTATTTTAGCAGTGTTGATGGGAATACGGCACTATATTAAGCAGAAAGGGTCTTGTGGAGATTGCGATTGCGCTTGTCCTATTAAGGATGAAATGCAGCACGCAAAGAAGTTAGATTAAAATTTAAAGTCGTAAAAATCAACTCAGGAAGCCTTTCCTGAGCTTTTTTGATATAATAGAAGAAATAGATAATAAAAAGAGAGATGTTATGGCAGAAAAATTAATTGATGGTAAAGCTTTGGCCCAAAAAATGCAACTGCAATTAGCTGAAAAGGTCAAAAAACTGGAGATTGAGCATGGGATTGTCCCAGGCTTGGTAGTGATTCTTGTTGGCGATAATCCTGCAAGTCAGATCTACGTTCGTAATAAAGAACGCTCGGCGCTTACGGCAGGATTTAAAAGTGAGACGGTCCGTTTATCTGATTCTATCAGCGAAGAGGAGCTCTTGGAGATCATTGCCAAATATAATCAAGATCCCTCCTATCATGGAATCTTGGTTCAGCTTCCGCTACCTAGTCATATCAATGATAAACGTGTTATTTTGGCTATTGATCCACATAAGGATGTGGATGGCTTCCATCCAATGAATACTGGTCACCTCTGGTCGGGGCGTCCACTCATGGTTCCCTGCACGCCCGCTGGTATCATGGAAATATTACATGAATATGAAGTTGATTTGGAAGGGAAGAATGTCGTCATCATTGGTCGTTCAAACATTGTCGGTAAGCCCATGGCCCAATTGCTCCTAGATAAAAATGCAACGGTTACTCTGACGCATTCCCGTACGCGCCATCTTGCTAGTGTTTGTAAGCGCGCTGATATCCTGATTGTTGCTATCGGTCAGGCTAATTTTGTGACAGAGGATTTCGTTAAAGAAGGAGGAGTTGTCATTGATGTCGGTATGAATCGTGATGACAATGGTAAATTGATAGGGGATGTCAACTTTGAGCGAGTGGCTCCTCTTGCTAATCTAATCACCCCTGTTCCCGGTGGTGTTGGTCCTATGACCATTACCATGCTTTTGGAGCAAACTTATCAAGCAGCCTTAAGAAGTGTAGAATTATGATTATTGATGAGCATCTAGCGCAAAAAATTATTCAACCTCGTCCTCTTAACAGTCATAAGGGGACTTTTGGGCGTCTGCTTCTAATCGGCGGCCTTTACCCCTACGGTGGTGCCATCATCATGTCAGCTCTGGCTGCAGTCAATAGTGGTGCCGGTTTAGTTACAGTGGCTACTGATAGCTCTAACATTACTGCCCTGCATTCCCACCTACCGGAAGCCATGGCCTTTGATATGGCAGAGCGAGAGCAACTCATCCAACAAATGCAGGCTGCCGACCTCATTTTAATTGGGCCTGGGTTAGGAAAGAGCCCATTAGCGCAAGGAACGCTGGATTTACTGCTGGCTACAGCCAGCTCTAATCAGACTTTAGTCATTGACGGTTCGGCCTTGGATTTATTGTCGCAAAAATAAAGGATTTCTTGGCCGACTGCTAAGATCATTCTGACGCCCCACCAAAAAGAGTGGGAGCGATTATCGGGCCTTGCCATTTCTGAACAAAACCAAGAGCGAACTCAGGCTGCTTTGGGGAAGTTCCCTAAAGGAACGGTACTAGTTGCTAAATCCTATCAAACCAAGATTTATCAGGATAAGAAAGTCGGTCAAATTCAAGTAGGAGGTCCCTATCAGGCAACTGGTGGTATGGGAGATACCTTGGCGGGTATGGTAGCCGGTTTTGTCGCCCAATTTCATTCCCCCCTCTTTGACATTGTTGCTAGTGCCGTTTTTCTACACTCTTATATTGCAGAACGATTATCAAAAGAGACCTACGTTGTCTTACCGACGCGCATCAGCGCAGAGCTTACAAGAGTGATGAAGGAAATGAGTGAGATAGAAAGATGACTCTGGAAGAGTATAAAATTTTTCAAGTCATCATCAAAATCAGCTCTAACATATAAGCTAAACTAAGAAAAGGAAGAAAGGCCAGTGCTTTTTTTCTCCTTTTTGTTTTGAGAAAGAAAAAGATAGCTAATAGACTGCCCATTTGAAGCAGCCAGATTGTTGATCTGAAATCCAGTGTCAAGGCTAGAAGAGCTAGGTAATAAAAATCACCAGCTCCTATGCCAAATGAGAAGAGTTGGGCGAGAAGACCCAAAAGAAATAGACAGAGCGAGGGACTATTGATTGGATAAAACGGCAGCAAGACTAGCCCTGCTAAGATGACAATAATTAGCGGGTATTCATGAGATTTGAGGTCATAGAGGCTGAGTGTTAGGCTTAAGAGAAGCAGAAAAACTTGTGTCCAATTTAGTATTCCAAGCCAGCCCAGTAACAGGCTAAGACCACAGCTTGCCTCCAAGAGGCAGTAAGTTAGCGGTGTTCTTACGCCACAGAAACGGCAGGAAAAGCGATTGAAAATCTGAGAAACAATCGGAATCAAATCTCTGCTTGCTAGGATTTGCTGGCAGTGATTACAGTGACTTCGGGGCTTTATGATAGAAGCTTCTGGGAACCTATCAACCACCAAGCCGATGAAAGAGCCTAGACTAGCTCCTAAGAAAAAAATGAGTAACTTATCCATATCTTTTTATCCGAAAAACGAGTCAAATTCTTGCATTTTATACCCTATAAGACTATAATTAGTTTGTCATCAAATAAGAATCATTCTAATTAAAGATGGCTAGCAAAGGAGACTATATTATGGTAAATGTTACTGAAAATATTTATACAAGTGTTAAACAACAAGCTGATGCTCAAGCTACGGATCCTCGTGCTAAAACAAAGGCTGTCCTCAATCAAGCGGTGGCTGACTTGTCAAAAGCCTACTCTATTGTTCATCAAACACACTGGTATATGCGCGGAGCAGGTTTCTTATATCTTCATCCTAAGATGGATGAGCTTATGGATACTATTAATGCTAATCTGGATGAAATCAGTGAACGTCTCATTACTATAGGAGGAGCCCCATACTCAACCCTGAGTGAATTTGATCAAGCTTCAAAGCTTACTGAAGAAAAAGGTACCTGGTCTAAAACAATGACAGAACGCCTAGTACGTTTGGTAGAGGTCTATAAGTATTTGGATCAACTCTATCAAGTGGGTCTCGATGTTACCGATGAAGAAGGAGATGCTCCTTCAAATGACCTCTTCACCTCCGCTCAAGCAGAGGTTGAAAAAACAATCTGGATGCTCCAAGCAGAAATTGGGCAAGCACCAGGCTTATAATAGAATCGAAGGCTAGGGCTTATGTCCTAGTTTTTTTATATCGTTACCCCCACAGACTATTTTTCAGAAAGCGTTTACGAATTATCTTGAAAGCACAGGGCTTTTTTGTTACAATTCTGTTATGAAAACTCTCTACGATGTTCAACAGTTGCTCAAACGTTTTGGCATAGTCGTCTATCTCGGTAAGCGCCTCTATGATATTGAAATGATGAAGATTGAACTTGCACATCTCTATCAAAACGGCCTGCTCGAAAAAGAGGACTATTTGATGGCAGAACTGGTTTTGCGACGTGAACACCGTCTGGAGAAAGAAGTAATAGAGAAAAAGGACAGGACAGATCATGGCTAAAAAACTTTTGGGAATCGACCTTGGTGGCACAACTATTAAATTTGGAATTTTGACTCTAGATGGTCAAGTGCAGGAAAAATGGTCTATTGAAACTAATATTTTAGAAGATGGTAAGCATATTGTGCCCGATATTGTTGCCTCGCTTAAACATCGTTTGGACCTCTATCAGCTGACTAGTGAAGATTTTATTGGTATTGGTATGGGATCGCCAGGGACGGTTGACCGCGATAAGAAAACAGTGACCGGAGCTTTCAACCTTAATTGGGCTAAAACGCAAGAAGTAGGTTCAGCCATTGAAAACGAACTAGGTATCCCTTTTGCTATTGACAATGATGCCAATGTTGCTGCCTTAGGGGAAGCATGGACTGGTGCTGGTGGCAATAATCCTGATGTTGTCCTGATCACCTTGGGGACCGGCGTTGGCGGCGGTGTCATTGCTGCTGGTAATCTTATTCATGGGGTTGCTGGAGCGGCGGGTGAAATTGGTCATATTAATATTGATCCATATAATGGTTTTGAATGTACTTGTGGTAATAAAGGCTGTCTGGAAACCGTCGCTTCGGCAACCGGTATTGTACGGGTCGCTCGTCTCATGGCTGAAAGCTACGAAGGTGATTCCCTTATTAAGGCAGCTGTTGATAATGGTGAAAATATCACCAGCAAGGATATCTTTGTTGAAGCAGAAGCAGGCGATCGTTTTGCCGATTCAGTTGTTGAAAAAGTAGCCTTTTACCTTGGTCTGACAGCTGCTAATCTGGGCAACAGTCTCAATCCAGATGCCCTTGTTTTGGGTGGCGGTGTATCGGCAGCAGGTGAATTTTTGCGCAGCCGCGTGGAGAAATATTTCCTTCAATTTGCTTTTCCTACCGTTAAACCCTCAACTAAAATTAAATTGGCTGAATTGGGTAATGACGCTGGCATCATCGGTGCAGCCAGTCTTGCTCGTCAATTTCAATAGTAAGGAGTTCTAATAATCAATGTCACAAGCAAATCTTATGGGTTGGATTTTGATTGCTCTAATCATTATCGCCTTTTTAGGCTGGTTCATCTGGCAGTATCTACGGATTCGTCGCTCCGCAAAATTTATCAGTAACAGCCAATTTCAAGAGCTGATGCACAATGGACAAATCATCGATGTTCGAAGTTCAACAACCTTTCAAAGGAGCCATATTTTAGGAGCTAGGAATTTTCAGCTCCAGCAATTCAAGGACTCTCTATCAGCCCTTCGCAAAGATAAGCCCGTCCTTCTTTATGATAACTTCCGTGGTCAGTCGGTTGGGAAAGTGAGCTTGATTTTAAAAAAGGCAGGCTTTACGGAAGTCTATATTCTGGAGGGTGGTTTTGAAAATTGGGATGGAAAGACCAAGTAAAGTTCAATCTCATTTTCAAATTTTTCCAAATATAAGTCTTGCCATGACCTAGCGACTATGATATTATAGTTAGGTAGCCGCTGTAGTTAAATGGTATAATAGAGCAATGGTAATGCTCCGTTCCGAGTTCGATTCTCGGTGGTGGCAAATTTGAAAGACTTGCAGGAGCAGGTCTTTTTCTATGGGCTTTGATAGGCTATAATGGAGCATATAATGACAATTTTTATGAGCAGTATTTCAGGTATTTTGATAATTTTGGTAATGGTGCTGATAGGCTATGTCTTAGCAGAGCGGCAGTGGTTTAATGATGAAGCGGCCAGCTTAATAGCTCGACTGGTGACCCAAATCGGTCTGCCCTGCTACATGATTCAGACTATCATCAGTAAATTTTCAGCCGATGATTTGCGCAAGATGCTGCCTCAGCTTCGCTTTCCGGCCCTATCCATGTTTTTATTACTGGTGCTCGCTTTAGCTATTGGTCAACTCTTCCGAATTAAGAAGTCTCATCGTGGTCTTTTTACTTCTATGTTTTTCAATTCTAATACTGTCTTTGTAGGTCTGCCTATCAATCAAGCTCTGTTTGGCGATACTAGTATTACTTATGTGCTCATTTATTATATGTGCAATACCCTCTTTTTCTGGACTATTGGCGTTTACCTCATCCAGCGCGATGGTCGAGCAGGGCAGGATTTTGATTGGAAAACTAATCTTAAAAAACTATTTTCCCCTCCTCTTTATGGTTTCATGATCGGTATCGTCTTAGTCTTGTTGAAGATTAAGCTGCCACAATTTCTGATGACCGATTTGACCTATATCGGCAATATCACTATTCCTTTGTCCATGATTTTCATTGGTCTATCAATTTCTAAGGCAGGATTGGGTAAATTGCAGTTCGGCAAGGACAATCTTTTGATTTTACTGGGCCGCTTTATGCTGGCACCGCTTTTGATGGCCTTGATTGTCATGCCAACAACCATGCCTTTATTGATGAAACAGGTCTTTGTCATTCAGTCTGCCATGCCGGTTATGACCAATGCCCCGGTTATTGCCAGACTGTACGGGGCGGATTCGGATTACGCTGCCATCATGGTGACGGAGACAACCCTAGCAACAGTTCTAGTTGTCCCACTCTTGGTAGTTCTCTTGAACTAAATATGGTACAATGAGACAGTTACGAGAAAGGAAGGAGTAATATGACTTACGAACAAGAATTTTTACAGGAATTTGAAGAATGGATTAACAGTCAAGTCTTAGTTAATGAGGGAGCCCTCAAGGCTAGCCAGAAAGTCTGGCAGGAAGACAAGGATAAAAGCGCTAAAGAAGCAGCTATTCGCTACGAAAGTCGGCTGGATGCTTATAAATTTCTGCAAGGGAAATTTGCCAACTATCATCAACAGAAGAGTTTTCATGATTTACCTGATGGCCTGTTGGGTAAGCGAAATTATTAAAGACGGAGTCGTTTGGAAACCGCATCTCATAATTTCACTGACACTTTAATAGTTAATTTATTGAAAATCAAATAATAAGGTCAAGTTAAGCATCAGAAACTAACAAAGCTAGCCTTAAAAGTTAGTCATGTGACTGTAAAATAGATAGAACGGACGCTCTGCTTAAGTAATCTATCAAAGAAAAAATGTGTTGGTTCTATTGTCACTTGCCCTAGCTTGCTGAGCTTAAATATGGAGATACTTATTTACAAATGATAAAGAAACCTTTAGAAATCGCAATTCTATGCAATTTGGTGTTTATTTTTTGGAAAGAACTTGCTATAATGGTAAAAAAGCTTTTGGAGTGAAAAATGTCGAAACAAAAAAATCGCAAAAAAGCCTTGAAATTACAAATGAAACGCCAAGGTTTGTTAAAGTCTCAACTTAGTCAAACAACAGCAGTTCCTGCTAAAAAAGCGCCTAAAACTAGCGCACCAAAAACAGTAACTGCTCAGCTTTCACAGGAAGAATTCTCAGCTCTTAAAGAGGTCGCTGATGTTCGTGCTAACTTGGTTGAAACGCTTTACGAAGCTGGTATTCATTCAGCAGCTGATTTTGCTGCTTGGACAGAAAAAGATCTCCTTGGACTCAAGGGTATCGGTCCAGCAACTGTTAAAAAATTGCAAGAAAACGGCGTTAGCCTCAAAGGCTAAGGGGGCTGTTTGAAATCACTAGTCAGAGGAATACTGTGATAGATCTGTTACAGAAAGTGGTAGTCGCTGGGAAATCCGCACAGATGACAGTATGGGTTGCTGATCTAGTAAAATTGATAATAAAAAGTAGCGGGTGCTTAATTGTGAACAAGCTTCAGCCAGCCACTGGCTAAAGCAGTTTACTAGCCCGAACTTGGGTGGTACCGCGGAGAGATTCGTCCCTGTCTTAGTGATAGGGACTTTTTTAGTCGCAAAATAGAACCCCTAATATGATACAATCCTGAGACATCGAAAATACTATTTTATCAGCTATGAAAATCGATTGCCTATTTTTATGTCAGCGGATTTCTGCAGCTGCCAAGGACATCTTTGCTTTATGCCAGTTTGGCCGAAGTTGCTTATCCAGAAGGCTTTCCACCGGTTGAGACGGTTGAGGATGAGACCTATTATTTGGGACCTATTCTACCTAAAAGTCAGGCAGATCTGCAGCTGCCCTCTGGCTATGGCATTACCCTAAAAGGTGGGAATAAAGTAGCGGGTTCAGTTGATTTCAACCACCATCACGCAGATGATATCTTTGAAATCAGCGATACTCTGCATCCGAATTATTGAAATCAGGGGCTTATGACCGAAGCGGTAACTACCCTTGTGGAGCTGTCCTTCACGTTTCTTGACCTGCACAAGCGTTGATTATAATCAGGCTAGCTGTCGCATTGCTGAAAAGCTTGGTTTCACCCTTGAAGCAGCTATTCGCGACCGTCGCGATGCCTTGGGAAATCGCTGCTCAGACTTACGCTATGGACTTTTGAAGTCAGAATGGGAGGCTCAGCATGGACGTGGATAAGGAACAGATTCTTACAAACACGCGCCAATTTGTAAAAGAAACTCTGACTGCTGAGGCCAGCGGCCACGATTGGTGGCATATTGTGCGCGTGGCTAAAACTGCTTTAACCATTGCAAGAGAAGAAAAAGCAAACCTCTTTATCTGTGAAATGGCTGCGCTCCTGCACGATATGGCCGACAGCAAGCTCTTTGATGAAAAAAAGTCTCTGGCTGAAGTGAGGAATTTTCTCAGCCAGCAAGGATTGAGCCAGGAGCAGATTGCAGAGATTACAAGCATTATGACAGGCATTTCCTACAAGGGAGGTCACAACAGCGCTGACCTCAGTTTAGAAGGTAAGGTCGTCCAAGATGCCGACAGACTGGATGCTATCGGAGCTATCGGGATTGCGAGGACTTTTGCCTATTCTGGCAATAAAGGCAGACTGATTCATGACCCCAGCATGAAGCCGCGGGAGCACCTAACCCTAGAGGATTACCGCAAAGGCGAGGACACCGCCATCATGCACTTCTACGAAAAACTCCTCAAACTCAAAGATCTCATGAACACCGCTGAGGGCAAACGCCTAGCCCAAGGCCGCCACCGGTTCATGCAAACCTACCTCGAGTAGTTCTACGCCGAGTGGGAGAGGGAGAGGTAGGAACTCGTGCAAAATTTGCATGAGGTGAACTGTTCGGAAAAATCGAATAGTTCAGTAAAGAGGCCAGATGAATAAATGATATAATACAATTGCATATATGTTATATAAACTTGATTTATGACATGATGAAGAGAGGATGAGAAGGAAAAATAAAAATGAAGATATTTAAATTTTGTAAGAATAATAAAAAGCTTCTCTTTTCGCTGTTATTTATGTTATCTCTCCTCTTTCTGTTAAACACCCCTCCGTTATCGCCGTTATTCTATATCGATATAGTAATACTAGGAATTAGTTCAGTATTTAATATCTATATGTTTTACCCTAAAAGATTTAAGGGAGAATTCTCATTTAAAAAAACAATTTAAACTTATTGGGAAATGCTTATTTTATATTCTCAATATTATTACTTTTTCACTAGTAATTGTCTTATTATTAAATAATTTAAATTTGATATCGCAATTTCGTTCCCTAATATTATGGGTAGTGGCAGTTATCTTTTTCTATTCACTGATAGAGTTAACTAGAGTTTTACTAAGTATTAATCTTGTAGCAATAGTACTATTATTTTCTATAACAACTTTGGCAATATTATTTATGGGAGCATTTTCCATTAAACAATGGGCATTGATATCTGGAATATTAATATTGTGGAATTATATAAATTCTGAGGAATTTATTATATTTTTGAGAAATGGAAAAAAGAAAGGCGTTAAAATTCCCTATTCTCTAAAATCTAGTTGGCAATTTAACAAATTTTTAGGCTATATTTTTACTTTACTACTTTACATTTCATTAATAACAGGCTCCCTTTATTGAAGTTTGGATTACGAAAAACAAAGAGCTGAATGATTTATTTACCAAAGGTGTTATAAAAACATATGTATTCTTAGGTGTTATTATAATATCAGGATTACTTGGTATTAGTGTCTTATTAATTGCTAGATTACATAAAAAGTTTACAACAAAGAAAAATATCAATGAACTTATTAAACTTCCTAAATGGAAAAAATTTATTGCTACATATCAAGTGTTACAAAGAAAAAACAATAGAAATCAAAGGAGAACTAAAATGACACAACTTTCACCAAAATACAATCCAGCGGAAGTAGAAGCTGGTCGCTACCAGAACTGGCTTGATGAGTATGTTTTCAAGCCTTCTGGCGATAAGAAAGCTCATCCTTACTCTATCGTTATTCCACCGCCAAATGTGACGGGGAAATTGCACCTGGGACACGCCTGGGACACGACTCTTCAAGACATCATCATCCGCCAGAAGCGCATGCAGGGTTTTGATACCCTCTGGCTGCCGGGTATGGACCATGCGGGGATTGCAACACAAGCAAAAGTTGAGGCGCGTCTTGCTGAAGATGGTATCTCACGTTACGACCTTGGTCGTGAAAAATTCCTTGATAAAGTCTGGGAGTGGAAGGACGAGTATGCGGCAACCATCAAGGAACAATGGGGCAAGATGGGAATTTCTGTTGATTATTCGCGGGAACGTTTTACACTTGATAAAGGCTTGTCCAAAGCGGTCCGCAAGGTTTTTGTAGAACTCTATAAAAAGGGCTGGATCTACCGCGGTGAATTTATCATCAACTGGGATCCTAAGGCCCGCACAGCTTTGTCTGACATCGAAGTCATCCACAAGGACGTTGAAGGTGCTTTCTACCATATGAACTATATGTTGGAAGATGGCTCGTGTAGCTTAGAAGTCGCTACCACGCGTCCAGAGACCATGTTTGGGGATACGGCTGTCGCTGTCAATCCAAATGATGATCGCTACAAAGGCCTGATTGGTAAGAATGTTATCCTGCCAATCGTTAACAAACCCATTCCGATCGTAGCCGACGAACATGCGGACCCAGAATTTGGAACAGGTGTCGTTAAAATCACGCCTGCCCATGACCCCAATGACTTCTTAGTTGGTCAACGTCATAATCTTCCTCAAGTCAATGTTATGAATGATGACGGTACGATGAACGAACTTGCTGGTGAATTTGCTGGTATGGATCGTTTTGAGGCCCGCAAGGCAACGGTTGCTAAATTAGAGGAAATCGGTGCTCTTGTCAATATTGAAAAAATGACCCATTCAGTCGGTCACTCAGAACGTACAGGTGTTCCAGTTGAACCTCGCCTGTCCACCCAGTGGTTCGTCAAGATGGACGAGCTGGCTAAGAACGCCATTGCCAACCAAGACACTGATGACAAGGTAGAGTTCTATCCACCGCGTTTCAACGATACTTTCCTCCAATGGATGGAAAATGTCCACGACTGGGTAATTTCCCGTCAGCTCTGGTGGGGGCATCAAATCCCTGCTTGGTACAATGCGGATGGTGAGATGTATGTTGGAGAAGAAGCACTGGAAGGCGACGGCTGGACACAAGACGAAGATGTCCTTGATACTTGGTTTAGCTCTGCTCTCTGGCCATTTTCAACCATGGGCTGGCCAGATGAAGATGCGGCTGACTTCAAACGGTATTTCCCAACTTCAACTCTGGTAACTGGCTACGACATCATCTTCTTCTGGGTATCTCGGATGATTTTCCAATCTTTGGAATTCACTGGCCGCCGTCCCTTCCAGAATGTTCTTATCCACGGTCTCATTCGTGACGAACAAGGCCGCAAGATGTCCAAATCCCTCGGCAATGGTATTGATCCCATGGATGTTGTTGACAAATACGGTGCTGACGCTCTGCGCTGGTTCCTTTCAAACGGTTCTGCGCCGGGACAAGATGTGCGTTTCTCTTACGAAAAGATGGACGCTGCCTGGAACTTCATTAACAAGATTTGGAATATTTCTCGTTACATTCTCATGAATAATGAAGGCCTTAGCCTTGACCAAGCAGCAGCCAATGTGGACAAGGTTGTTAATAGCACAGCTGGCAACGTGACTGACCGCTGGATTCTCCACAACCTCAACGAAACCATTGCCAAAGTTACTGAAAACTTTGATAAATTTGAATTTGGTGTGGCTGGTCATATCCTTTACAACTTCATCTGGGATGAGTTTGCCGACTGGTATGTGGAATTGACCAAGGAGGTCCTCTACAGCGACAACGAAGACGAAAAAGTCGTCACCCGCTCTGTCCTCCTCTACACTTTGGACAAAATCCTGCGTCTTCTCCACCCAATCATGCCTTTCGTGACGGAAGAAATCTTCGGTCAAATCTCAGAAGGCTCTATCGTGACTGCCGCCTACCCAACCGTTAATCCTGCGTTTGAAAATACCGCTGCGCATTCTGGCGTGGAAAGTCTTAAAGACCTGATCCGCGCTGTTCGTAACGCACGTAGCGAAGTCAACGTAGCACCAAGCAAGCCTATCACTATCCTTGTTAAAACAAGCGACAGCGATTTGGAAAACTTCTTTAAGGCTAATATTAACTACATCAAACGCTTCACTAATCCAGAACATTTGGAAATCAGCTCAGCTATTGCTGCCCCAGAACTAGCTATGTCAAGCGTCATCACGGGCGCAGAAATCTTCCTACCACTGGCCGACCTGCTCAATGTCGAAGAAGAATTAGCCCGCCTCAACAAAGAACTCGCCAAATGGCAGAAAGAACTGGACATGGTCGCCAAGAAACTCAGCAACGAAAAATTCGTCGCCAACGCCAAACCAGAAATCGTCCAAAAAGAACGCGACAAACAAGCTGACTACCAAGCCAAATACGACGCGACAGTAGCAAGGATTGAAGAGATGGAGAAGTTAGAAAAATAAAATTAGCTTATTAATCCCATGTTCAAAACGAGCATGGGGTTTGATTTATGGATAATCACCTTAAATTTGGAAAAAGTTATATAATTAAACATGGATAGCGAAATGTGCAAAAAGTCAATTTCCTTAGATAACAAGTCTCTGTCGTATCTTTGTGAATATGCTTATGATTCTATGCAATTAGATTCGCTTAATATCTCAATATAAGGAGAATTAAAATGGCAGCTAATCCTTTTACATTAGGCTTTGGGAAACATCCTCATACCTTTATTTCTCGAGCATCTGAGATTCAGTCAATTATAAATGATTTTAATGAAGAAAACTCCGCCTTCTAATCCTATCTTATAACGGGTGTACGTGGATCTGGAAAGACAGTAACTATGACGACTATTGCCAATAGTTCAAGGGAGTCTGGTGACTGGATTGTTATCAATCTTAATCCTAATCGTGACTTACTTGAGAGTTTAGTTGCCAAACTTTATGATGTTCCGGAACTCCATCAGCTATTTATCAAAGCTAAGTTTAATCTTACTTTATTTGGGGTAGGTGCAGCTATTGAGAATGTATCTCTGATCAATGATATTGAGGTTGCACTGGAGAAGATGTTGACCCAAGTCAAATTATTGGGCAAAAAAGTTCTTGTCACTATAGATGAAGTAACGAAGACTGAAAATATTAAGATTTTTACCAGTAGTTTTCAGCTCTTGATACGTGAAGACTATCCTATTTTTCTCCTTATGACAGGATTATATGAAAATATTTATGAGTTGCAGAATGATGCAACGCTCACCTTTCTTTACCGTTCGCCTAGACTGGATCTAGCTCCACTGGATAAGATTTCTATCAAAAAGCGTTATCGTGAAATTTTTAATCTTACCGATGAAAAGGCAATCAATATAGCCAATCTGACTGCTGGTTATTCCTTTGCTTTCCAAACTCTAGGCTATCTCTGCTGGAAGAATCGAGACTATTTAGACAATCGTAAAGCCTTGCTTGAAGCTTATGATGAAGCCCTACAGGGCTATGTCTATCAAAAAATATGGTCCGAACTTTCAGTTCAAGATAAAAAAGTCTTGAAAGCCTTGTCTAAGCAGTCAAAAACTCGTGTAAAGGATCTTAGGGGAAGTCTCAATTTTACTCCAAGTCTCATGTCTGTATATCGTGAACGCCTCAAACGCAAAGGTCTCATCAACACATCAGAATATGGTTATATTTCCCTAACTTTGCCGCGTCTAAGCGATTCTATCTTAGAGTATGAAGGGTTGGAGTGGAGCAATAATACCATGGCATTAATTGGGATGTTTGTAGTAGAATAATTTGCATAAAAGAAAATAGCGAGGTTAAATGATATGGTTGAGTCAAAGACGAAACGATTACTTTATTTTATGTCTGAACTGGAAAAGGGAAATCAGATAAACAAGGATGCGTATCTGTCTAAGTTCAAGATTAGCGATCGGACAATGAAGGAAGATGTTAGTGAACTGAAAGCCAATTTAAAAGAATTGCGCCCTAACATGCATATCAAATTTTCACGAAAATATGCTTGCTATTATGCGTACTACGAACAAGGGTATGGAAATTTAAAGTATAATCAAGCAGTTATTCTCTCAAAAATTTTATTGGAGAGCCGAGCCTTACGAAAAGATGAAGTCTCTGAAATCATTAATATTTTTGTGGAACGTGCAGTTGATGATAAAGAACGTACAAGAATTAAGAAATTAACTCAGTTTGAACTCAATAGCTATCAGGAATTAAAGTTTTATCAAGACTCTAATCAATCTATTTTGCCGACTATTTCCGCTATTTTTGATGCGATTGTTGACCAGCGTCCACTAGCTTTTAGCTATGCAAAGCCATCTAGCAAAGTTGAAGAGTATATTGTTTTGCCGATTTCTGTTATTTTTGATAGTCATTATTTTTACTGCATTTCTTACAAATTAGATGAGAATTTTAAGAGTCAATACAAACTCCAAGAATTAAGATATTTTCGAGTGGATAGATTTAAAACCATTCACAAGTCTATTGTGAATTCCGCTTTTTCACTAACCGAAGAGGAGCAAAAACAACTTATTAAGGATGAACAAGTCCGATACCAGACTTTCTCAATGCTTTCTGATCAGAAATGGGTAAAGATTCAGTTTAAGTATACGGGTAAATTTAGGGATATATTAGAGGCGGATATTCCAAAATTGAAAATCATTAATGAGTTGGAAAATGGTATTGTCTATGAGATAGAAACATTGAGTTTATTTGGTTTTCAGAAATATATTCAACGTTTCGATGGAGATTTTATATTTCTGAAGATAAAAAGCATAAAAAAATAACTATGATTAATACAGAAAATATCATTTAAGATTCAAATAGAAGTACATATTTTATGTACTTCAGACTGAAGACAAAGCTCTTGGAATTGCATTTCTAAGAGCTTTTTGCTCTGTTTAGGAGTATAC
>NZ_JBHSAC010000066.1:0-4219 GCF_042649885.1 Streptococcus dentapri
TGGGATTTAGCGGTATACTGTAAGTGGCTCATTAGGACTACCTCCTGTTTGTTTTGTCACTTACAGTATAGTCCTTTTGGGCTTTTTATTGTCGTTGAAAATCAACTAGCACCACGAGTAAAATTAATAAGGGGTAAATTATGCTAGCAGAGTTACAAAATAAAATTGAAAACGAAGTTTTTAAAATTGAAAACATTAATTTATCGAATTTGGGGATATATTTTTTGTCTCAACCACCTTATTTTCCCGAGGGAATAAATGTAGTTGAGAATAAAAATGGAAACTATAATTTGATTTTTACTGAACGCGGAAAAGTAACATCTGAAGTTATTGGTTTAACTGCTGATGAGGTAGATTATAGGTTATTAAAAGTTGTAGTGCAAACTATCTCATCTGAAAAAATAGAAGGGACTAATGAGTTTGAAATCAAAGAATTAATCAATAATCATGCGTTTGATAAAATTGATCAATTAGTTAAAAAGATGAAAGAGAAAAGATATCAATATGAGAAAGAATTATTGGGTAAAATTAATCCTAAATACTCTATCTGGTATGAAAACGAACATTAAGCATTATCTTAATTTATTGAGTAGAATTTCAAGGGCAATTTCACAGTGAAAAAAGTCTAAATATGAATGTTAAGGATATCATGGGAGCAATTGATACACTCACTGACACCATTTATAAATATCATATAAATGGTGTAAATATTCAATTAGAGTATTTAGATGATCTTAGAAATATTTTAGCGGATAACATTACCTTATCTGAAAGAAAGAGAATCGCAATCTATATGACCTTTTGGTGCAGGAGTAATTCCCTAAGTAGACCTAGGCATCTAGCTTAGGTTTCTTTTATTCATTACTCTGGCCGCTCGGGGAATCCTTGGGCAGTGCGCAAATCTGCGTGTCCAACCTGATGATCGACCGTGTGGTGGCCTTGGGCTATAATGATGACCGATGGGAAAAGCGGACAGCTAAGATGCTGCGCGAGGCGCAAATCGCTCATCTGCAGCGCTCAACGGCTTTTATGAGTCACGATGAGGCTCTGAGTTATTACCGTTTGAATGACAGTCAAGAGGAGGACAGCTAATGGGATTTCATGTCGAGATGGCTGAGGTCAAACGCCACCTGGAGACCTTACAAAAGGAAGCCAAGGCGACCAGCACAGACCTGGAAGGGGCCAAGAAGGCGACCAATAAGATTATCCAGTCGGGAGCCATGTACGGCCAGACCGGCGAAGTGATCTACAACCAACTGAATAACTACGACGCGGCTTTGGCGGTCTCTATGATGGATGCTCTGACGCTGCTGCCCAGTGAATTTTCGCAGGCGGTGAGTGACTTTCAGACCACGGTTAAGGAAACCAATGACGGGGCCATCCTTGATGAGGATTACCTGACTCAGCTGGGGACCAAGTTGGACCATAAGAAGACGGCCCACACCAATCTGGAGAAGAAAATCGCCACCATCTATGATGGTATTTCCGATATTGTCCAGCTGGATCCGCCCAAGAGCCACTATGACCGCAAATCGGACAATGCCAAAAAGGTGCTGACCTATACGGTTCAGTGGGTCAACCAGTTTGACAGTGCCAAGTCAGCCAGCAGTACAGAAAGTCTGCTGGAGGCGGACAGTACGGTATTAGGCTACCTCCAACAAATCGCCGGGCTGGCCTATACGGATCCGACCTACAGCCAGTTTGTGGGGAATGCCCAGTTTGGGGAGGCTATCCACAAGTCCGACACGCAAATTAAAGCCGCCATCAAGAAGGCGGAAAAAGAAGCTAAAGCAGCAGCCGAGAAGGTGGCCAAGAAGAAGGAGGCGGATTGGAAGAAGCACCACCCGATTCAAAACTTCTTTCGCGGGCTGAAGAACTGGGCGGTGGCAGGCTTAGAGGCCGATGCCAAGAAAGGGACTATCTTGGATAAAGCAGTTGTCGGCGCTTTAGAGGGGGCTGTTACCCTTCTGGATGGCGTTGCTGAAGGGGCGCCAACTTTATCCAGCTGGAAATCGAGGCCCAGCATGTCCAAGACGGGACAGCGCAAGCTTGGGAGAAGGCCGATCTCACTGGGGCTTGGGCCAGCACGAAGGGAGCTGGGAAGCTGCTGCTGGGGACCGTCGCCCAAAATATTCAGCTGTATGCGACTCTAGCTGACGCGGGTATTCAGTCTCCGAGCGATACTTGGCAGGGGCGGTTTATGAATGAGCTGACTGGTGATGCTCGGCTGGCCAAACAATTCTGGGCACACACGGGCAAGGAGATTCGCCAAGCCTTTAAGGAGGATCCGGCGAAAGCGACAGGCCGGGCAGCTTTTGAGATTGGAATGCTGGTGCTTCCCTGGGTTAAGGCCGGGGAAGCGGGCGAGGCGGCTAATCTGGCTTCAAAGGCGGCTGAAGGGACTGAGGCTCTCAATGATTTGGACAAGGCTGCCGAAGGTGCCAGAGTACTGGAAGGGTTATCCGAGGTGGCTGGTTTTGGGGATGAGCTGACCAATGCGGGGAAGCTCCGCTCCTTTGAGGAGGGGATGCAAGAGCTCTATACCGCAGCGAGGGCAGCAGCCGAACCGGTCGGTCCAGTCCAAGGAGTCGCAGGCACTGTAGGTGAGCAGCTGCAGGACCTTGGGTCTGCCTTACGGTATGGCCCAGAGCTGGCCACAGCGGGCGGCGATATCAGTGTGGCTGCTGAAACGGGTGAGAGCCTCTCCACCCTCGGCCAGGTTCAGGAGATTAGCCGAGCCGGAGCCGAAGAGGTTGGCAGTGTGGCTGGCAAGCTAGATGAGGCTGGGGACTTAGGACGAGCTGAGGAAGTGACAGGTTCATCAGCAAATCCCCATTGGGAAGGAACCCAGTGGGAAAGCCATATGGATGATCTCCACACCAATATGTTGGCTAATAATAGACCAGTTACTTCCGAAGTACATAGCATGGACGAAATTGCCCAGCAAAAAGTCCTTCACCAGTTGGATACTGGCGAGGTGCAGCTTTCGACCAATCTGGCAAAGGGTAACTATGGTGAAATCGTTCAAGATGAGTACTACCGCCAGTTTGGCTACGAGCGTATCAGCAAGGACATGGTGACCAGTCTTGATAGCCCTGGTCATCAGGGCATTGATGGGGTTTACTACAATCCAGATGGCCACCCACCTTATATTATCTCGGAAGCAAAGTATAACACAGCAAGGCTGAGTAAAGGCTTGGCAGATGGTACGGATCAGATGGATATTGACTGGATAGATAACCGTCTGGATGATGCGATTAGTGAAGAGCATGCGATAAAAATTCGTAAGTCTATGCTTAGTGGAGACGGCGATGTCCAGAGTAACCTTTTTAATGTTAAAGCCAACGGCGATATTACCATTAACCAGCTTAATGATGCGGCTCAAAAAATGAAATGAGGACTATAAATGTTCAGAGATAAATACAAAAATGAAGAGTATTTTAAAAAAAGCCTGAAGTTTAATATTAAGGCATTTGATGAATTTGAGGCAATGAAGTCAAATATAAATGAAAGTAGAGTCCATAGGTTCTATCTTTTTCAGTCAGGATATTCAAAAAAAATAGTGACTATCAGTTGCTCTCTTGGATTACCTCATGAAGAGGTCTTCAAATGGTTTAAAATCAGTTTATATTATTACCAAATGTTTTATGAACGCAAGGGTAATATTTATAGTATCATAGACTACCTTTCTCTAGCTGTTCTCTTTGAAGACCGAAAAGAGGAGTTTATAGAAGATATTGAGAAGCTTTTCAATAAGTACATGACCTTCGTAGGTGAAGGAGAACAATTGCAAGAGGACTATATTGAATTTTTGGCCATGTATTTATTACGAGGGGAAAGGGTCAATTACCACTCGCATTTGGAGTATCTCAATTTGATGGGGGATACGGCTGACTCTGTCATTGAAGCGCAGAAGTTCTGGTATTATGCCCATTCAGAGGCGGCTTGGTACGACACGCACAAGACAGAAGATGCCTACTACGGCTACTGGTCTTTTGACACAGCGGCCCTCTGTAAAATCCGCGGAATTTATGACGAGCGCCTGAAGGACTTGGATTATTTCCCTTATGACTTATTGGTTCAAAAGGACCATTAGTATGATATAATAGGCTCGGGCTAAGGTCTGAGCTTATTTTTCGTAGGGTCGTGAGTCAAAAACCTCAGGCAGCAGCTGACCGAGGCCAATGGATATACGGAAGAAGAGGTCAAGAAGCTCAAG
>NZ_JBHSAC010000067.1:0-16112 GCF_042649885.1 Streptococcus dentapri
GTTTAGCTCAGCTGGGAGAGCATCTGCCTTACAAGCAGAGGGTCAGCGGTTCGAACCCGTTAACTCCCATAGCGGGTGTAGTTTAGTGGTAAAACTACAGCCTTCCAAGCTGTTGTCGCGAGTTCGATTCTCGTCACCCGCTTTATAATGAAAATTATAACCCAAACAGAGTTTGGGGCGCATAGCTCAGCTGGTTAGAGCGCACGCCTGATAAGCGTGAGGTCGGTGGTTCGAGTCCACTTGTGCCCATTTAGTAAGATATGGTCCGTTGGTCAAGGGGTTAAGACACCGCCTTTTCACGGCGGTAACACGGGTTCGAATCCCGTACGGACTATATTGGAGAATTACTCAAGAGGCTGAAGAGGACGGTTTGCTAAATCGTTAGGTCGGGAAACTGACGCGGGGGTTCGAATCCCCCATTCTCCGTATTAGTTTACAAAACGAGTTATCGAATGGTATCTCGTTTTATTTCTTTTTAAAAAGAGGTTCATTATGAAAAAAATTAGATTTTCCCGCGTATTGACTCTAGGGGCAACAACTATAATAATTTTTTTAGTGCTTCTTTTTTTTATTTTTAGAAATAGTTCAATCGTTAAGACAATAACTTCTCCTATTAGTGGTATTACTTCTAAGTTTGATTATTTTATATCTTATCCTTTTCGTCTAGTTTCTTCAGCTAAGGATGAAGTTTTGGACCTTTTAGATACATATAGTGAAAATGAATCTTTGAAAAAAAGTATTTCAGAAATGAAGGATCAATCTTCTGAGGTGGAGTATCTTACTGAAGAAAATCAGAGTTTGGCTAGTGCTCTTGAAATAGAAGATGCTTTTTCTAGTCATAAAACATTAACGAGTAAAGTGACTGTGAGATCAACTTTATCATGGTATGATAATTTGACTATGGGAGTGGGTAAAAAAGATGGTGTAACCTCATCAATGTTAGCTGTTTCTGATGGAGGTTTAATTGGTAAGGTCTCTGATTTATCTTCTTCTTCTACTACTCTACAATTAGTATCGAATTCTGAAGGAACTTATGAGATTCCTGTTAAAATGAGTAACTCGGCAGGAGATGTATATGGTATTTTAACTGGATATGATTCAAAAAAGAATGCTTTAGTTATTGAAGAATTAAATATTGATAGGGAACTGAATAAAGATGATGAAGTTGTAACAAGTGGCCTTGATGGAAAAAGTATAGCTGGAATTAGTGTTGGTAAAGTTTCTTCAGTTAGCAAGTCAAAGGATATAAGTAAACGTAAAGTTTATGTTAACCCAACTGCTAATTTAGATAGTATTAGTTATATAACATTGATTGGAAGTTAAAATGAAATTCTTTAAAAATAACTTATTCATATCAATTTTAGCTTTTCTACTTCTATTAATTGATGGACACTTTTCTGATTTACTAACGGCATTGGCAGGTCATTCCTTTTTCATACAAACGCATCTATTTCTTATATTTTTCTTCTATTTTTTAAGATTTTCGACAAGTGATTATTTCTCATATTTGTTAGCCTTTGGTATAGGTCTCATATACGATAGTTATTACCTAAGCTTTATTGGGATAGCTTGCATCATCTTACCTGTTTTGGTTTATTTGATCATAAAATTTAGCAGATATTTTGGAACTCCCATACGAAGGATACTAGCTTTTTTCATCTTTCTATTTCTTTACGATATTTCTTGTTATGGTTTAGCGGTTGTTTATCGTTTAACAACTTATAGTTTTTCAGCTTTTGTTACATATCAATTAGTAGGGTCACTAATTTTTAATTTGCTAATTTTCTTAGTATTAAGCAATATTACTTATAAGAGAAACTCTAAATAAACATATAACTGTAATATTAACGTAACAAACATCCCCTTGCTTTTTGGTATAATATAATGGTCTTATCAAATAGGAGTAGTTTAATTAACATGAAAAAACGTATTTTATCAACAGTATTGCTTAGTGGTGTAGCTCTTACAGCAGCAGCTACAACAAGTGTAAATGCTGATGATTACGATACAGCGATTGCTAATCAAGATTCTGTCATCAGTAATTTGTCAGCTCAACAACAAGCAGCGCAAGCTCAAGTATCTGTAATTCAAACAGAAGTATCTTCGCTTGATGGTCAAAACGCTGAACTTGAAGCTCAAAATACAGAACTTCAAGCCCAATCATTAAGTCTGGCAAGTGAAATCCAAGACTTGTCAGCTAAGATTGTTGCGCGTAATGAATCAATCCAAGCACAAGCGAAAAATGCTCAAAAAAATAATACGGCAACTAGCTATATTAATACAATTTTAAATTCAAAATCTATTTCTGATGCTATTAGCCGTGTTGTAGCTGTTCATGAAGTTGTAGCAGCAAGTCAAAGTCAACTTGTTCAACAACAAGCTGATCAAGCAGCTTTGAAAGCTAAACAAGCAGAAAATCAAGCAGCGATTGATCAAGTTGCAGCCAATCAAGCTACAATTGAAGCTAATAAAGTTGCTCTTTCATCACAACAAGCAGCTTTAGAAGCAGCACAAGCTTCTATTTCAGCTGAAATTGCAACTGCACAAGCTAATAAAGAAGCTATTGTGATTGCTAAGTCAACTGCAGAATCTCAAGCAGCAAGTGCAGCCACATCTGCTTCAATTGCAAGTTCTGAATCTGAAGCGGCAGCAGCATCTGAAGCCGTATCTACATCAGAAGTTGCTCAAGAACAAGTTGCTGATCAAGAACAACCGACAGAAAATCAAACGGCATCTGCTGAAACATCAGCATCTGAGGCAGCAAGCGAGGCTCTAACTACAACAGAATCTGAAGCAGCAGCTCAAGAGCAACCGGCAGCAGAAGCACCAGCTACTGATAACGCAACTGCTACAGAAGCGGCTCCGGCGCCAGCTCAAGAAGAGCAGCCAGCAGCGGATTCAACTCCTGCTCCAGCACCAGCAGCAACAGAAGTTGATACTTCAAATACTTATCCAGTAGGTCAATGTACTTGGGGTGTTAAATCATTGGCATCATGGGTTGGTAACTATTGGGGTAATGCTAATCAATGGGGTGCTAGTGCAGTAGCTGCAGGTCACTCTACAGGTTCAACACCACAAGTTGGTTCACTTGTTGTATGGCCAAATGATGGCGGTGGATATGGTCACGTTGCCTATGTGACATCTGTTAACGGTTCAACAATTACTGTTAATGAAGCAAATTATGCAGGAAACCAATCTATTGGTGACTACCGTGGTAGCTTTGATGTTAGCTCATCTGGTTCACACTACTTTATCTATCAATAAAATAATGAAAGGAGAACAACTGTTCTCTTTTTTTGTGCTGCTTTCTCAACATAGTGGGTAACTTATAACTAAGCAAGATAGAGAATCAGATTTGAATATTATTGAAAAGTGGGTGATGATTTATCAAGTTCAAGCGGTCTTCAAACAGATATTATAGAGCTGTTTTTGTTTCTTATATTATCTTTTAACTATTTCTATTTACATTGAAAATTTATGGGAAAAACGTTAAAATAATAGAGGATAAAAACTTTGGAGGAAGTCATGTCATTTAATAATTTAAAGCTTTTTGCTCTATCCTCAAATCAGGAGTTAGCTGAAAAAGTTGCAAGCTCTATTGGTATTTCTTTAGGAAAAGCAACAATACGCCAATTTTCTGATGGTGAAATTCAGGTAAACATTGAAGAATCAATTCGTGGTCATCATGTATTCATTCTTCAATCAACTAGTTCACCTGTCAATAATAACTTAATGGAAATATTGATAATGGTTGATGCTCTCAAGCGCGCCAGTGCAGAAACTGTTAGTGTGGTTATGCCATATTATGGTTATGCTCGTCAAGATCGTAAGGCGCGCTCACGTGAGCCTATTACTTCTAAATTAGTTGCTAATATGCTTGAAGTGGCAGGCGTGGATCGTTTATTGACAGTTGATTTACATGCTGCACAAATCCAAGGTTTCTTTGATATCCCAGTTGATCATTTGATGGGGGCTCCGTTAATTGCAGATTACTTTAATCGTCAGGGATTAGTTGGTGATGATGTTGTCGTGGTCAGTCCTGACCATGGAGGTGTTACACGTGCCCGCAAGTTAGCCCAGTGCCTTCGTACCCCTATTGCTATTATTGATAAACGTCGCAGTGTAGACAAAATGAATACCAGTGAAGTAATGAATATCATTGGTAATATTGAAGGTAAAACTTGTATTTTGATTGATGACATGATTGATACGGCAGGAACAATTTGCCATGCAGCAGATGCTCTTGCTGAGGCTGGTGCAACAGCAGTTTATGCTTCTTGTACTCACCCTGTTCTATCTGGTCCGGCTCTGGACAATATTTCAAAATCTGCGATTAAGAAATTGGTCGTTTTGGATACTATATACTTGCCTGAGGAGCGCTTGATTGATAAGATTGAACAAATTTCTATTGCAGATTTGATTGGTGAAGCTATTATTCGTATTCATGAGAAACGTCCTCTTTCACCATTATTTGAACTTGAAATTCCAAAATAATTAAAGTCTGGTTTTCCAGATTTTTTATTTTTATGTGATTATAGGTTACTTTTAGCTGAGGCTGCTAATTCTTTAGATTTATTGTATAATAAATCTATTATTATTACGAGGTGAGACTATGGATTTAACAAAGCGATTCAATAAAAACTTAGAAAAAATTGAAGTATCACTAATTCGTCAATTTGATCAGTCTATTTCTTCTGTGCCAGGCATTTTAAAAATGACTTTAGGGGAACCTGATTTTATGACACCGGATCATATTAAAGAGGCTGCAAAGGCTGCTATTGATGCTAATCAGAGCCATTATACTGGAATGGCAGGGCTTCCTGAATTGCGTCAAGCGGCTTCAGATTTTGTCAAAGAAAAGTACCATCTTAATTATAATCCAGATTCGGAAATTTTAGTTACTATTGGAGCTACGGAAGCTTTGTCTGCAACTCTAACAGCAGTTTTAGAGCCAGGGGATACAGTTTTATTGCCAGCTCCTGCTTACCCCGGCTATGAGCCTATTGCTAATTTAGTAGGAGCAGAAATTGTAGAAATTGATACAACTGATAATGATTTTGTTCTGACACCTGAACAACTTGAAGAGGCAATATTGGCACAAGGAGATAAACTGAAAGCAGTGTTGCTTAATTACCCAACTAATCCTACAGGAGTTACTTATTCACGTGAACAAATTAAAGCTTTTGCTGAAGTATTGAGAAAATACGATATCTTTGTCGTGAGTGATGAGGTCTATTCAGAATTAACCTATACGGAAGATTCCCATGTTTCTATTGGGGAATATTTACCAGATCAAGCAATTGTTATAAATGGTCTATCTAAGTCTCATGCAATGACTGGCTGGCGGATTGGTTTCATTTTTGCTCCCGAAGTTTTTACAGCTCAGCTTATTAAAAGCCATCAATACTTGGTGACAGCTGCTACAACTAATGCTCAATTTGCAGCGATTGAAGCTTTAACAGTTGGTAAAGATGATGCCTTACCAATGAAAGCAGAATACATTAAACGTCGGGACTATATTATTGAAAAAATGACCGAGATGAATTTTAAGATTATTAAACCAACAGGGGCTTTTTATATCTTTGCTAAGATTCCGGTGGCTCAAGGTCAAGATTCTTTCCAATTCTTAAAAGATTTTGCCTATCAGAAGTCTGTTGCTATGATTCCTGGTGTGGCTTTTGGTCAATATGGGGAAGGTTATCTACGTATTTCTTATGCTGCTAGCATGGAAACAATTAAAGAAGCCATGAAACGCTTGAAAGAATACATGAGTCAATATGCAAAGTAGAGAGTCTAGGGGGCTTGTCCTATACAATCAAAACTATCGTGAGGATGATAAATTAGTTAAAATATTTACAGAAATATCAGGAAAACGTATGTTTTTTGTTAAACATATTAGTCGTTCAAAATTATTCTCTGTTATCCAACCTTTAACGGTTGCAGATTTTCTTTTAAAGATCAATGATAATGGTTTATCCTATATTGATGATTATAAAGAAGTTATGGTTTTCAAGCATATTAATGAGGATATTTTTGCGCTCTCCTATGCGACCTATGTTGCTTCTTTGGCAGATGCTGCTATAGCAGATGGTGTTTATGATTCTCAGCTTTTTGCTTTTTTGATTAAGACTCTAGAATTGATGGAACAAGGGTTGGACTATGAAATTTTAACAAATATTTTTGAACTTCAAATATTAGAACGATTTGGGGTAAACTTAAATTTTCATGAGTGTGTCTTTTGTCATCGAACAGGACAAGCATTTGATTTTTCTTACAAGTATTCAGGAGTATTGTGTTCAGAACATTATCTTAAGGATCTCAAGCGTAGCCACTTAGATCCTAATGTTCTTTATTTGTTAGACTGCTTTCAAACAATATCTTTTAAAGACTTACAAACCATTTCCGTAAAACCGGAAATGAAGCAAAAACTTAGGTTTTTTTTAGATGACATTTATGATACTTATGTGGGGATTCATTTAAAATCCAAAAAATTTATTGATGACTTATCTCAATGGGGAGATATCATGAAGTAGTTTAAAGATGGGGAAGTCCATCTTTTTTCTATTTTATAGGAAAATTAAGGACTAAGTATCATTGCTTTTATGGTTTTGTCACTAATTGGTGATGAAAAGCTGGCTAGTTTATGCTATAATACTGGCACTAGTCAGATATTGAAAAGAGGGAATAAAATGAGGACAATTGCTATCGATGCTATGGGAGGAGATCATGCCCCAAAAGCTATTGTGGAAGGTGTCAATCAAGCTATTGCAGAATTTTCGGATATTGAAATTAAACTTTATGGGGATGAGGCAAAGATAAAAGAATATTTAATAGCCAAGGAGCGTGTTACTATTGTTCACACCGAGGAAAAAATCAACTCAGATGATGAACCTGTTCAAGCTATTCGTAAGAAAAAACAAGCTTCGATGATTTTGGGAGCTCAGGCTGTTAAAGATGGCGAAGCAGAGGCAGTCATTTCTGCTGGTAATACAGGTGCTTTATTGGCGGCTGGTTTATTTGTTGTGGGGCGAATAAAAGGAATTGATCGTCCGGCTCTCATGTCAAGTTTACCCACCATTGATGGTAAAAATTTTGAAATGTTGGATCTTGGTGCTAATGCTGAAAATACAGCCCATCATCTTCATCAATATGCTATATTGGGATCATTTTATGCCGAAGCAGTTAATGGTGTCAAACAACCGCGTGTTGGCTTGTTGAATAATGGAACGGAAGCTACTAAGGGTGACCCCCTTCGCAAGGAAGTATTTGAACTTTTATCAAATGAATCGACTATTAATTTTATTGGTAATATTGAAGCGCGTGAATTGTTAAATAGGGTTGCTGATGTTGTTGTGACAGATGGGTTTACAGGAAATGCAGTGCTCAAGACGATTGAAGGAACTGGCCTGTCTATTTTTAAGGCTCTAAAAAAAGCGATTCAAGATGGGGGACTAAAAGCTAAAGCAGGTGCTTACCTGATGAAAGACAGCCTCTATGGTATGCGAGATATGATGGACTATTCTTCAGCTGGCGGAGCAGTTTTAATTGGTTTGCAGGCTCCGGTAGTCAAATGCCATGGTTCTAGCCAAGCAGATTCTGTCTATTATACAATTAAACAAGTAAGGACCATGTTGGAAAATCAAGTGGTTGATAAAATTGTTAACGAGTTTTCTAAGGAAAGGGGACAAAATGAATAGAATCGAAATTTTTGAAAAAATTAGCCAAATGATCAAGGAACAGATGCACCAAGAGGATTTTCAAGTTACAGAAGACACTTCGTTTAAGGATGATTTGGGGGTTGATTCTATTGATTTGATGGAATTTATTGTTAATTTGGAGGATGAATTTTCAATTGAAATTCCTGACGATGATATTGAAGATGTTACAAAGCTGGGGGATATACTGAATTATCTGGAGACCAAGCTTGCAGAATAACTATAGATAATTAAGACTGTTAGAAGTTCACTAACAGTTTTTTGTTGCCTTCTGAATCAATTAATAAAAAGCTACTTCTAAATTTTAGTGATGACATAAATGTCACTATTATTAAAAATCACTCCGGTTTATAATAACATCATAGCGATAAGGAAATCCCAAGTCGCTAATAATTCTGGAATTAAATTTTGAAGAAAGGAGAAAATAAACATGATCGAAACTAAAAACTACATTGATTTAACAACAGAAGAGTTGTCAGATCTTATCGGTGGCGGATTTTTCTATTCAGCTGGTCAAGTAATTGGTTGGGCTGTTAAAGTGGCTGCAACCACTGTTGCTTAGCGCTATGAAAAAAACTTTTATTACTCACTGCTCTTATTCTGGTCTTGGCATTCTTAATGATCAGATTATTCACTCCTCACCAATCTGATCCTTCGAAGATTATTTTCCTTGCCTTGATTGCTATAGGTCTTGGAAAAAAAGCTTTGACGAGAGCAGAATCGTAAGCCGATAATATCGGCTTTACCGTCCAAATGATATAGATTGTTTGGCTGGTAAAGCTCATATTTTAAGCTTTTAATAATATTATTTTTTTGATAATAATTATGAAAGGAAAATGTATGAATACTCCAGTTATTGTTGCTCAAACTATCAGAAAAACTTTTAACAAGACTGTTGCACTTGATGCCATTAGTTTTTCGATTGAAAAGGGTCAGATTTTTGGGTTTCTTGGACCTTCAGGATCAGGAAAAACGACTACAATCAATATCTTAACAGGACAGTTAACAGCAGACAGTGGCAGATCCTCTATTTTAGGACAAGATTCCCATGAACTAACGAACCAAGAATTACAGAAAATTGGTTTAGTCAGTGATACTAGTGGTTTTTATGAAAAAATATCCCTTTATAATAACCTGCTTTTTTATGGTAAATATTATGGGATAGATAGAGCTACTATCGACAATCTTCTCGAGCGGGTTGGTCTCTATGACAGTCGCAAGACAGTGGCTGAAAAGCTCTCAACAGGTATGAAACAGCGTATGCTTTTAGCTCGTGCACTTATTAACAGCCCCCAGGTTTTATTTCTTGATGAGCCAACTTCAGGTCTTGATCCGGCCACTTCTCAAGCTGTTCATGATTTGATTTTAGAGCTGAAAGAATCTGGAACAACAATCTTTTTGACCACCCATGATATGAACGAAGCGACCCTACTTTGCGATAAGCTGGCTTTGCTTAATAATGGCCGGCTGGTTGAACAGGGCAGTCCCAAAGAATTAATCCAGAAATACAATCAAGACAAACGGGTGAAACTGAGCTATCAAGACGGCTCTGAAAGAACTTTAACTTTTGCTGAACTGGGTCAAGTGATGATTGATGACAGCGAAAAAATAATTACTGTGCATTCTTGCGAACCGACATTAGAAGATATTTTTATTCAATTAACAGGAGGCAAACTCAATGTTTAGACAATTTACGGCTCTTCTTTGGCTGCGCTGTCAGATTATTCTATCTAATAAGAGTGTTCTCTTGCAAGTGCTTATGCCTGCGGCCTTGATTTACCTTTATCGGTTTATGATAGATAGTCAATATGGACCAAAAAACCAAATGGCTCTTGCTTATCTGATGATCTGTCTTCCCTTCGCCATAGTTCTAGCTGTAGGCAGTCCGATTCTGACTATTTTGGCAGATGAAAAAGAAAAGAACAACCTTAAAACTCTGTTGCTCAATGGTGTTAATACGAGTGAGTACCTCTTATCAACATTGGTTGTCCCGGTAGTTTTATCAGCAATTTATCTGGTGGTTGCTCCGCTTATTTTGGACGTGCCAATAAATCATTTAACAAACTATTGTGTTATTGGAAGCGCTACGGCTTTAGCGATTGTACTTCTCTACTTATTATTAGGTTTACTTGTCAAATCACAGGTTATGGCTCAGGTCGTTACAGTTCCAACAATGTTGATTTCAGCTTTCTTACCTATGCTCTCCAGCATGGATAAAACTGTTGCCAAGATAACAGACTACAGCTTTATGGGTCTTTTTACCAAGTTTTTCACTAAATGGGAAGATTTTTCTTGGCATCGTGCCATCTTACAAACATCCAGTTTGATTGTCTGGATTCTGGTACTTTTAGTAGTAATTGTCCTAGCAGCTAAACAGCAAAAGAAAAATTAGGGCTATTGAAAGACAAGTATGATGATTACTAGACCAAGTGTAGCCTTTGCAGCATGAGTTGCTAAGCTGCTGACTCATAAATGAGTTAATATTTATATTATAAAACACTAAAGAAGATTACAAGTCCTGCTTAGTAAGGGAACTTCACAATAAAATTTGTTTGAATTTTATTGTGTCTCTTCCTTATTATAGGAGGATAAAGCGGAGGAAAATATGATTGGGTTAAATATTGTCTTTGAAAAAGATGAGTTGCTATATTCATTAAAATTATCAACTCAAATGGATAAAAAATATAGCTTGGATTATTTTGATTTTGATAATCACAATTTTGAAGATTTTATTGATTATTTAGAATTCCTAGAGTTCGATAAATATATCTTTGTCACACTTGAAGAAGATAGCCGTTTAAAACGTCTTGCTAATTATTTGCAAGACCAACTTGATATGACAATTAAAGTAATGGCTATTGAGAATCTTGATAGCTTACTTGAAAAGTCCAAAATACAGGAAATTAAAGCAGAATTAGTTAATCATGATTTGTATCACAAACTAAGCTCTCTTAAGACAGAACAAGTCTTTCAAAATGGCTTTAAAGCTTTTAAAACTGCTGCTTATCCGAATCTGCCTAAAGGCTTATTGAAACATATTTTTGTAGATGATTGGGAAAGGTTTGTTTTAGAAAATCGTAGTCTATTAAATTATTTTGCCATTAACAGCGCTGTCTATGCGAATGATAATGACAGAGTTATTAAAGAAAAGTGGCCAATTATTATTAAATCCGTTTCAGATTTTTCGAATTTGAACTTTAAGATTTTTGATCAGAAATCTTTGGGAGAACTCTTTAATCAATTTGTAGAGTCTGGACGGATAAATTTGACAGATTATATCGCAGATTATGGTATTCTGATGGGCATAGCTAAATTAAATTCCTTATATTTCATAGATGGACAGTTTTATTTAGATTCTCAAGCAAAAATTAGGCTTGGAAATTCAGGAGATAGTTACCAACAACTACATAATCAAGCCAGTTTACAATTATCGGAAATTGATAAAGTATTAGTAAAAGAGGATGTGAAATATTTACTGACAGCCTTGTTAGATATCACTAGTATTTACGGAGAAATGGATTTTATTACTCCATATAACAACTATCAGATTAAAGCAATTGAGTTACCACTTAACCAATTGAAGTGGATTGCCTTTATGAACGATAATTCGCGCTTTGCTTTTAATGTTAAAACCGGACGTTTATTTAAAGTTAATACTTTAGTTATTCAATATTTGGAATATGTCATTAAGAATAAAGACAATGATATTGACAATGAGGCAATGAGTCAAGTGAAGGAGATGCTGCAAGTTCATGGATAAATCATTGATTTTTAATAAACTTCAAAAAAAGGCGACAGAACTAGAGATTATTGAAAATCTTTATGAGAATGATAGCTTTGCGAACTACTACCAGTCAATTATTAATCAAGATGAATTGCTAGGGGATGATATTGATAGTTATAAACAATTTTTTGATCAATCAATGCCGGTTTTAGAGATTGGTAGTGGGACAGGCAGAATTTTTAATCCATTATTTGAAGAAGGCTATAACATTTTTGGATTAGAGCCTGCAAAAGAGATGTCAGAGTATATTACGCCAAAGGGTCGCGATAGGATTTACTCTCATACCTTGCAAGAGATTGAAAAGCTGCCACAAAAAAATATCGAAGTTATTATTATTCCAGCGACTACAGTTTCACTTTTTAGTCATGAAGATTTTTATGACTTTTTAAAAAAGATTAAAGAAACGCAACCTCATATCAGGAGAATTGTATTTGATTTCTTAAAAGAAAGTTTCTTTGAATCTACAGATGGTCTTATACAATCCAATTACGTAAATGGTGAAAAATTTTACAATGTAAACTTTTTTGATCCGACTAAAGAACAAATTATCTACAATTTAGTAAGCCCCAAGAAATTAGGTATTTCTGTTAAGTATTCTTATTCGCATGAAGTATTGGAAAAAATATTTAGAAAATTAGGATTTAGTTTGAAACTTGTGAAAGATTCAGATACTTATGCCATGGTAGAAGGGATTTTTAATGAAGAATAACTTGCTTTTAATTGGCTCAGAAAGTCATATTTGTCAGGACTTTTTGAAAAGTTACTCCAAGAATTTTGACCGAATTGTTGGAATGGATTTTCCTGAAACATCCAACAATTTAACAACTTATCTTTCTGTTGATTTCCGTCAGGATACTTCTTTTGGAAAGATAGAAGTCTTTTTAAAGGAGTTAAACTTGACTTTCTCCAGCATTGTGTTCGCTTCTGGTATTAATTACATGAATGATACTTTTGGGGTGACACTTAAAGATTGGACTAGTACATTTGATGTTAATGTAAGGGCAGCTCTCTTTTCTATGAAGGCAATTCATAGTTGTCTGTCAGATGAAGCTTCTATTGTTTTTATAGCTTCACAAAATGGAGTTGTTGCTCACGAACAAAGAATAGATTATGGCCCCGCTAAAAGTGCCTTAATTCAATTGGCCAAAAATTTGTCAGTTGATTACGCCAAAATAGCAGATAAGGACATCAGGGTAAACACCATCTCACCCTCATACATTATCAATGACAGCAATAAGGAACTCTTATCTTCAAGTTTTGGAAAACGTTTATTAGCGCGGATTCCTTATAAGAAATTTGTGACTAATGAAGATGTTAACCGGACAATATTTTTTCTTCTAAGCGAGAACAGCAGGGCTATGCGTGGACAAAATCTCATTTTGGACTATGGCTATACTATTGTTTAGGAGGTAGATAATGAATCAAATAATTAAAGAATACAAAGACATTCAGTACCAAATTAACGATAGCAGAAGATGGCTATATAATGTTCGAAATGATCGTATGATTACATCTAACCATCATTTGGAAAATTATTTGAAAGACGCTGAAGAACCAGATAATCCCTTGCATGATTTTTATACCTCTCCTTATAAGAGGGGAAAATTGACTAATTTTCACTTGCTCAGACTGATTTTAGATAGCTCTAAGATTAATGCCTTCTATAAAATTTCCTTATTTTTTAATAGATGGTATTTAACATTTTTGATGTCAGTAGCCAGTTTTGCCATGCTGCCTAGTGCAGCAACAGCAGCTTCCATTGACTTGAATCATTTTTCACTAGAGCGCTTTTCGGCTTGGGATATGGCAGCTATCTATTTTGTGACTACTGTGGTAATTCTCCCCTTGCATGAGTACGCTCACTTCTCGGTTTATTATAAGTTTTTGAAGCCATCGAAAGTTACTTTTGGATTTTCTTTGAGATATTTTTCCATGCCTGTCTTTTTTATTAAAGTACCCTTTTATAAAATTTTGAAAGGCAGAAAAAGGAATGAATTGGTTTTAGCAGGTGTGAAATTTCAAGTTGCCATTTGGTTTTTCTTAACCTTGATAGACCTGCTGTATCCATCTAGTTTCCTATTTGGCTTAATTATTGTTAATTTAGGACTTATTATGACCAACTTATTACCATTCTTAAAATTGGATGGCTATTGGTATCTTAGTAATTTACTCGGGGTAGAAGATTATACGGCTTACTTCAAGGATATGTTTTCGCAAAATAGAAAATTTAGATTAGATATCTTTTTATTAGGCATAATAAATTTTCTGATGATAATTTTTTCCATTATTAGTTTTATCTATAATTTATTTGCTTACTTTATTTAGAAGGTTAGGAGTGAGAAAAGATGAAAAATTATGCTCTGTTAAATGGTACCTATGGTAATGAAACCATGTATGATTTGACCCCAGTTGGAGCGGATAATGCCTATTTATATGATAGTCAAAACAGGAAATATCTTGATTTAAGAAGCGGCTTATGGAACACTTCGCTCGGTTATATTGATTCTCTGTACCAACGAGTTTCTGAGAGATTTAATCAAGTGTTAAGTAAAAAGGTTCCTTATCTTGATATTCATTCCTTTCAGCATGATATTTACGATGAAGTGGCCAAAAAAGTTTTAGAACTGACAGGGCAAGACTTTAAGCGCGTTCTTTATACAAATTCTGGTTCAGAAAATACAGAATTAGCTTTAAAAATCGCCAATTATATCAATAAGAAAGGAAAGAGGAACCGCATCCTAGCTTTCAAAGATTCTTATCATGGAACATTTTTTGGTGGTATCTCAGTGAGTGGTATTGATCAAAAAATCAATAGCTCTTTCTATCCAAAATATGGAGAGGTGACTTTTATAGACTACCCCAAAACCATAAAACAAGAAAAGGATCTTCTAGACTATATTGCAAAAGTAGCTTTCTCTTATGATGTCATGATGATTGAACCGATTTTGGCTTCGGCAGGTGTCTACTTTGCTAGTACAGAGTTTTTCAATGCACTTTTAAAACTGCTGAGAGAAAATCAAGTCCTGATAGTCTTTGATGAAGTTGCTACTGGATTTTTTAAGACAGGGACACCATTCTATTTTCAACAGTTATCTGAAAGCCCTGATGTTTTATGTCTCAGCAAAGCTATTAATAATGGTATTGTTCCTTTTGGTTGTGTCTGTGTTAATAAAGAGGTTGATGGAAAATTGCAGCAAAATCCGAGAATCATGGAGCATTTCTCAACTCAAAATGGAAATCTTCTAGGATTAGAGTCGGCTAACATTGTTCTGGATTATTATATTAAGTCTAGGCAGGTCATAGAAAGAAAGATAAAAGATATTTATGATGAAATTTCAAACATTTTGGATTCACGAAATTTGTCCTATCGCAATAAAGGAATTATGACTGCGGTTAGGACGGAAAACAACCAATCGCTCCCGATAATGAAGTCATTAGAAAAGCTTGGTATACTGACCTATCTTTATGTTAACGAAGAAGAAGAGGGGCTATCTATTATGCCGCAGATTAATATTAATCTGACTGTCTTAGAAAAAGCGCTTAAACTGATTTCTAAAAAAATTGAAAGTCAAACTTCTTTTTAAGTTCAGTTTTTATTGAAAGGAGGTGAGATTGTGCAAAAAGAAAATTATATATCTGAATTACAGATTTTTGAAGAAATTGCTGTGGAGGAATTAAACACTAACTTTGGGAAATTAATTTGGCAAGCGTTGCTGCAACCGGTTATTCTATAAGCTGGCGAAATACTCAATATGATTTTGAAAGGAGGTGATGGAATGGAAGAAAAAGCTTTTCAAGTAGAATTTGATGAAATTAGTTCTGAAGAATTCAATGGTATTAGTGCAGTTCAAGTTGCTGCTGTAGGTGCTAGTGTTGCTGTAGGTGCTGCTTTGGTTATTACCTAATTAAATGATGTAAAATGAAAGGAAGACGAAAATGAAGGAACAAATTAAAGAAATGGTACCTCTTGTTGAATTTGAGGAAATTAATTCAGAAGAATTAAATGGGGATGGCTGGTTTATTGCTGGTGCTGTTACAGGTGCTGGTGCTGTTGTAGGTGTGGCTATTCTCACCTAAAGGAGTCTGTATGATTAATAGCGAACCCAAAAATTATTTTGAATCAATTTTATTATTAACTGCGGCAACAATCTTAATGATAGAAACCAAACATTTACTTGTAGCCGCTGTAATGCTAGTATTAACCCTACTACTATCAATTTTAGGCAGAAAAAAAGTAGTATCAAAAAGCTCAAGAACAAATATTAAGGAGAAACAATGAATAATTTAGATATCTCAACAACAGAATTTCAAGCAGAGACAATGTTTGAAGAACTTAACTCTGTAGAACTCAATGGCGCTGCTAGAGATTTTATTTTGGGAGCAGCAGCAGGAGCAACAATTGCTGGTGCAATCATAACCTAGTTATTGGTTATATAGCTATTTAGTAGATGATAGATTTTTAGATAAAAGAATTTTAATCCTAAACTATCACCTTGATTATTAATATAAAACAAAAGATAAGTGAAGAAATAATTAAAGATAGGCACTGCCCCCCTAACATGAGACAGAAGAAAAACACTCCTGTTGAAATCTAGTAAACTAGAAACAGGAGT
>NZ_JBHSAC010000068.1:0-24889 GCF_042649885.1 Streptococcus dentapri
TGGGATTTAGCGGTATACTGTAAGTGGCTCATTAGGACTACCTCCTGTTTGTTTTGTCACTTACAGTATAGTCCTTTTGGGCTTTTTATTGTCGTTGAAAATCAACTAGCACCACGAGTATAATAATTCATTGCAATAAAATAGATTACTCATTATCAATGACGAAGGATTTATTTCTAAATATTGATTTTGTGGATAGATATTGTATTTGTAGTGCAAGAATCAAAACACAGGAAGGTAAAATACAATGACATCGATTATCTCAGTGAAAAATTTAATAAAAAACTATGACCAAAAGGCTGTGGTTGATAACATTAGTTTTGAAGTTGAAGAAGGTAGTCTCTTTTCATTTTTAGGTCCAAACGGTGCTGGAAAATCAACGACAATTAGCATTATCTGTACCGTTTTTCGTGCTTCTAGTGGAGATGTAATCATAGATGGATTAGATGTTAGAAAACATAGTTATGAAATTAGAAAAAAATTGGTGTAGTTTATCAAAAGAATGTACTTGATAATTTACTAACCGTTTCAGAAAATTTGAAATTTAGGGCAAATTTGTATGGTATAAAAGGGAATGAGTTTGAAGAAAGATTGGAAGAATTAGCTAATCAGTTAAATTTCAGACATTATTTGAATCAATCATTTTATACGTTATCAGGAGGGCAAAAGAGGAGGATTGAAATAGCGCGGGCGATATTCCATAAGCCTAAACTATTACTGCTTGATGAGCCAACGACTGGATTAGATCCCGAATCAAGGAAAAACGTTTGGGAGATTATTTGGAATTTAAAAAATAATTTGGGGATAACAATTTTTTTGACGACCCACTATCTTGAGGAAGCAAAAGGTTCAGATTTAATTACAGTAATTAATCAAGGAGAAATTGTTGCGACGGGGACTGCTATCGAACTTCAAAAAAAATATTCCTGTGATAGATTAGTATTATATCCTTATAAACAAACGACCAGTCAATTAATTTCCAATGTAAAAAAATTACAAATGGATTATAAAAATACTGAAGATAATATTATTATAGAAAATCCAAGCATTGATAGTGTTCGAAAAATTTTAAAATATAATTCGTTGATAAACTCATTTGAATTTTTTAAGGGAAATCTAGATGATGCCTTTATTAATATTTTAAAGCATGTGGAGGATAAAGCGTGATGGTTAGGAGACATATAGCTATTTATATTCGAGATAAGGGAACATTAATCTCCTCTCTTGTTGCTATTTTTGTTACTATTGGTCTATATATTTTGTTTTTAGGAAATTATCTAGAAACTACCATTAATCAATCTATTGGGGAAAACTCTGGCAATTTCTTATTTGTCAATACATGGGTTCTTTCTGGAATTATTATTGTTAGCTCAGTTACCATTTCTTTGGGATTATTTGGTGTAAAAGTCAAAGATGATGAGACTGGAATTTATACTAGCTTTGCTGTTAGTCCAATTTCTAAAATGACCATTGTGTTAAGTTATATCATAGCAGCTTGGATGATGAGCTTTGTTATTACTCTCTCCGTGTTGTTAGTTTGGAACTTTGTGATGGGATTATTAGGCTATCAGATAGTAACATTTTCTATTCTCCCATTACTTCTCATTTACATTATTTTAAATATTTTATCTGCTACAAGTCTCACATTTTTTATAGTGAATTTTGTTAAATCTGTAACTGCCTTTAGCTCAGTTTCAACTATTTTAGGAACCTTGACTGGATTTCTAGCAGGTATCTATCTACCCATAGGAGCCTTACCCAATTATGTTCAATATTTTATGAAATTTTTTCCTCCAACATATGGCGTAGCTCAAATTCGTAGTATTTTGACCAAGGAATCATTAAAAGCTATTACGAAGGGGGATAGTTCCTCCACTATTGAACAACTTAAACTATATATAGGGATTAAAGTGAAAATTTTTAATCATGTGCTGGAAAATTATGAGATAATTTATCTTTTATTAGCTGTAACAGTGCTATTTACACTATTATCAGCATTTCAATTAAGGGAGAGAAAAAATGAATGAAAAAACTAGGTTTCATCATGGCGATTTAAAGAATGAAATTATTAGACAAGGGTTGAAAATCATAAACGATAAAGGATTTCAAGCTGTTGAATTAAAAGATATATCAAATGCTTGTCATGTAACTCCCCCTTCTATTTACAAGCATTTTAATGGGAAAAGTGATTTGATGTCTACTCTACTTATTGAGGTTTCACATATTTTTTATGATTTTTTAAACCAAGAATTTAATCATTCAATTGGGGATACAGAAGAAAATTTAATCAATATAGGGGTAAGGTTTTTAATGTTTTCCCAAGCTTATCCGCATTTTTTTGAATTCTTATTCTACAGTAAATTTGCACGCCATGTCCAGTTAGATGTAGACAGTCATATTGATCATTATAATGAAAATAATAGTTTTAATCTGTTTAAAGAAATTGTGGTTCAATATCTAAACAATAATGGGATAAAACAGGATTACAATAAGCATATTGTCAATCTCTGGTCTTATATTAGTGGTTTGTCAATTATCGCTGGTAGTATAGACAGCGATGAGAAAAATATGATTTTAAAAAACTACATTCAAAGTATGGTGAAATTATACACTTTAGGAATTAAACATGAGTATTAAGAAAGAAGGAGAACATATGAGACCGAATAAAACTACTATTATTTATGCGCATCCGTATAATCAAAGTTTTAATCACGCGATACTAGAAAAGATTGAGGCAACATTAATAGCCAAGCATATTGATTATACTATCATTGACCTATATAAGGAACAGTTTAATCCGGTGTATTCTACTGAGGAACTTTCACTTTTTAAAAGTGGAGAAACGTTGGATCCTTTAGTTCGTGACTATCAAAAAAAATTATTAGATACCAGTCATTTAATCATTATTACTCCGATATGGTGGAATAATATTCCAGCTATTTTAAAAGGTTTCTTTGATAAGGTTCTTAAAATGAAATTTGCCTATACACCAAGTAAAACAGGAGTTAAGGGACTGCTTACTCACATAGAATCTGCTCGAATTATTACAACAGCTACCTCACCTAAATTTTTTATAAAATATTTTTCCGGAAATTGTATTGGTGGTTCTGTCAAATCAACTTTAAAGCAAATTGGAGTAAGAAAGGTTGCTTGGGAGCATTTTGGTGGGATTAGTACATCAACTGGAGAAAAGAGAAAAAAATTCTTGGATTCTTTATAACGCACGTTGTCAAGTCAAGTGCAACAAGTTCAGTGACAACCTAGGATTCTATTTTTCAGGCTGTTTGGACTAGCCCAAACAAAATGTTGAGGTCTTATAATCATGAAGACGTCTTGGTCTGTTATTGATAGCTGATAGGTGGTTTACCCAGTTCTGTATCTGTCAATGAATAAAGTGACATCCCTTTTGGGAGGAACTCTCTCAGAAGACCGTTAAAATTCTTATTAGTTCCACGTTCATAAGAAAAATAGGGATGAGCAAAGTAAACATCTACGTTTTTAAGTTATGATAAAAGGCTAAGTTCAGAACCATTATCGGCTGTGTGGAGGCATTGGATATCAGACAGCTTTTTAGGAAGTCTTTAACGCCTCCAGCCTTCATAAGCGGGGCATACAAAGACGTTCTATTAGGCTAACTAGCTATGGTGTTCCTTGACAGATGTATTTTTATAAGATAAAATAGTATAAAAATAAGACGCCGTTATAGTGAAGTGATGTGATATATCCTAAAGATAGTTTTCCCTCACTTTCAAAAACTGAATAAAGGGAGAAAAGATGTCAGTAAAAAAATTTTTTGTGGCTTTCATGGTTGCGGTGACGGCTGTTAGCTTGGTTGCTTGTGCTAGTTTCTCAAAATCTTCTCAAAAAGAAGACACCTCTTTAAGCGATGTGCAAAAGCGCGGCACCTTAGTCGTAGCAACCAGTCCAGATTTTGCCCCATTTGAGTTTAAAACTTTGAAAAATGGTAAGGATACCGTTGCTGGTATTGATGTTGAATTGACAAAAGAAATCGGTAAAGAGCTGGGTGTGGATGTACACTTTTTAAATGTCTCTTTCAGTAACGTTCTTGCCAGTGTGGCCGTCGGCAAAGCGGACTATGGAATTTCGGGAATTTCAGTGACAGAGGACCGCAAAAATTCTTACGAGTTTACCGATACCTATTTTGAGTCTAAAAATGTTGTGGTTATTCGTAAGTCGGATCTTAACACCTATACATCAGTCGATAGTTTCGCAGGAAAATCTGTTTCAGCTCAAAAAGGAACGATTCAAGAAGGCGTATTAACTGATCAAATCCCTAAGGCTTCAGCTGTTTCGCTGACCCAAAATAGTGAAGGAGTTAATGAACTAAAAGGTGGACAAATCAGCGGTATCGTTATGGAGAGTGCCATCGCTGAAGGTTATGTTTCAACCAATGATGACTTAACGATTGCCAATATTACACTCAAGGAAGTTGATGGTAGTTCTTATGCCATCGCTCTACCAAAGGGTTCGATTGCCCTCAGAAACAAGATTAACACAATTATTAGAAGGCTTAAGAAAGAAGGAAAAATTGACGAGTATGTCAAAAAGGCCAATAAAGATTCTGAAAGTCAGTAAAAAAGAGAGCGGGACAGAAAACTAAAAATTGAAGATTTTTGGTTCAGCTTCTTTGTTTATTCACCTACCATCATATTTTTATGGTTGACTTTATTATAAAATTTAGTTATCCTAATACAGAACGTAAATTGCGTTACATTATTCTTGAGGAGGTGAAATCCATGGCAAAAACAGTGGTACGTAAAAATGAATCACTTGACGATGCTCTTCGTCGCTTCAAGCGTTCAGTCACAAAAGCGGGAACTCTTCAAGAAGCTCGTAAACGTGAACACTATGAAAAACCTTCTGTAAAGCGTAAACGCAAATCAGAAGCAGCTCGCAAACGTAAAAAATTCTAAGTGAGTAGAAACAAATTTAAAAATCCTTGACTAGCTTATATTGGTCAAGGATTTTTTGCCTCTTAAGAATAAATAAAAAAGCCTAGCAAGGAGCCAGACTTCATCGTACTTCTTATTTGTTAGCAAGCAAGTCACGAATTTCAGCAAGCAATTCTTCTTGTGAAGGTCCGGCAGCTTCCTCAGCTTCTTCCTCTTGTTTTTTACCAAGAGCGATAGCTTTGTTAGCAGCTTTAACAACAAAGAAAAGAGTTGTACCAACGATAAGGAAGTTGATAACAGCGCTTAGGAAACTACCATAGGTAATGCCGTGCCATGTCAATTTGGAAAGGTTATCAACGCCTGCCGCTTCTACGACTGGGTTGAGGATAAGAGGAGTGATAATATCGCTAACAAGTGAAGTGATGATAGCGTTGAAAGCAGCTCCCATAACAACGGCTACGGCAAGCTCAAGGACATTGCCCTTAAACAAAAAGTCTTTTAATTCTTTAATCATTATGAAAATAGAATCCTTTCAAAATTTATTACTTGATGAGTATAGCTAAATGTTCGGCTCAAGTCAAGCTAATTGCCCAGAAAGTTAGCTTGATTTGAGTTTTAATTGCCCTGTTATATTTATCAGGGCTCTTTTATTTTACAAATACTAGCCTAAAATGCTATAATAAAGGGAAAAACCACATTATAAGATTGGTCTGGAGGTGATGATTTGGCCATCGATAAGGAAGTTATTTCTGAGATAAAAAATAGTGTTAATATCGTTGATGTTATTGGTGAGATCGTCAGTTTATCACGTTCAGGTCGTAATTATTTGGGGCTCTGTCCTTTCCATAAGGAAAAGACGCCATCCTTCAATGTTATTGAAGATAAGCAATTTTTCCATTGCTTCGGCTGTGGTAAGTCAGGGGATGTCTTTAAGTTTCTTGAAGAATACCGCAATATCACCTTTATGGAGAGTGTCAAGATTTTAGCTGAGCGTATTGGAGTGGATTTGGCGATTGAAGCACCTAGTCAGCAACCCAGTTCGCAAAATCCCTATCAAAAACTCTTTGATATCAATCAGGATGCTAGTAAATTTTATCATGCGGTTCTGATGACGACCAAGGTAGGAGAAGCTGCTAAGCAGTATCTTTATCAACGGGGGCTTACTGATGAGATGATTGCTTATTTTAATATTGGACTAGCTCCAGATGAGAACAATTATCTTTACCAGAGTCTATCTTCAAAATATGATGAAGATACCATTTTGAACTCTGGTCTCTTTAATTTATCAGAACAGGGAAAACTTTTTGATAGCTTTAGGAATCGGATTATGTTTCCTCTGACCAATGAAAATAGTCAAATTGTTGGCTTTTCAGGTCGGATTTGGGCACAGATTGATAGTGAGCGTAAGGAAGCCAAATACAAGAACACGCGATCAACAACCATCTTTAACAAGTCTTATGAACTCTATCATTTAGATAAGGCCAAGTCGATTATCACTAAAACACATGAGGCCTATCTGATGGAAGGCTTTATGGATGTCATTGCTGCTTATCGGGCTGGAATTGAGAACGCTGTCGCTTCTATGGGGACAGCTTTGACGCCGGAACATGTCAATCATCTGAAAAAATTTACTAGGAAGGTCGTTTTGACTTATGATGGTGATAGTGCTGGTCAAAATGCCATAGCTAAATCACTGGAAGTCTTGCAGGATATGACTGTGGAAATTGTCCGGATTCCTAATCAGATGGATCCAGATGAATTTATCAAGGCAAACTCGGCAGAAGAATTGGCTAAGCTTTTGACCCAATCTCGGATTTCAAGTACTGAATTTTGGCTTCAGTACTTGAAGCCAGAAAATGTTGATAATCTACAGGCTGAAATCGCTTATGTAGAACGTGTAGCCAAATTGATTGCTCGTGTGACCTCGATTACAGCTCAGAACACCTATATCAATATGGTAGCAGAGATTTTACCTGATTTTGATTATTTTCAAATTGAACAGTCGGTCAACAACGAGCGCCTGCAGGTAAGAGCAGCCAGCCAGCAGACTTTTGTTCGGCCGCAGGAATCAAGAGTTGTAGAGCTGCCAGTCACCAAGAACTTGACGGCGATGCAGAGGGCAGAGAACCAACTTTTTCACCGCTTTTTGCATCATGACTTTGTCTTAAATGAGTTTCGTAATCGCGATGACTTTGCTTTTGAAAATGCCCAATTGGAAGAGCTCTACCAAATCCTGTGCCAAAATGGTGAGATTTCTGATCTTGATTTGGCAGAAATGTCAGATGATTTAAGACAGGTCTACTATCAGGTGCTGGAAGAGCATTTACCCGAGGAATTGGCTGATGATGAAATAATCCAACTGGAAAATCGAATAGACAAATACCGGCAAGAACAGGATGTGCGTAAGCGCAGCAAGCTCATCCGTGAGAGTAGTAATCACGGCGATGATGATCGGGCGATGATGGAGTTTGAAGCCCTCATTGCTCAGAGAAGAAATATGGAGTAGGAGAAACTATGGCGAGAAAAACAAGTTCAACCTTTAATGTACAAGTAGCAGACTTTATCCGCAATCATAAAAAAGAAGGAACAGCAGTTGATGATGAAGTGACTGAAAAACTGGTTATCCCCTTTGTTCTTGATGCTGACCAAATTGATGATTTGTTGGAGCGCTTGACAGATGGTGGTATCTCAATTACCGATAAAGATGGTAATCCATCCAGCAAATATGTTGTTGAGGCACCTAAACCGGAAGAGTTGACAGATGAGGAACTCATTGGTAGCAATTCTGCTAAGGTCAACGATCCTGTCCGTATGTATTTGAAGGAAATTGGGGTGGTGCCACTCTTGACCAATGAAGAGGAAAAAGAATTAGCCATCGCAGCAGCAGAAGGAGATTTGCAGGCTAAACAGCGTCTGGCTGAAGCTAACCTGCGGTTGGTGGTTTCTATTGCTAAGCGTTATGTGGGGCGTGGTATGCAATTCTTAGACTTGATTCAGGAAGGCAATATGGGCTTGATGAAGGCAGTTGACAAATTTGACTACTCGAAAGGTTTCAAATTCTCGACTTATGCGACTTGGTGGATCCGTCAGGCTATCACCCGTGCCATTGCCGATCAAGCTCGAACGATTCGTATTCCTGTTCATATGGTGGAAACAATCAATAAATTAGTCCGCGAACAACGCAACCTTTTGCAGGAACTCGGTCAGGATCCAACACCAGAACAAATTGCCGAGCGAATGGACATGACACCGGACAAAGTTCGTGAGATTCTGAAGATTGCTCAAGAACCGGTATCTTTGGAAACTCCAATCGGTGAGGAAGACGATAGTCATCTTGGTGATTTCATTGAAGATGAAGTGATTGAAAATCCAGTTGACTATACAACCCGCATTGTTCTACGCGAACAACTAAATGAAGTTTTGGATACCTTAACCGACCGCGAAGAAAACGTCCTACGTCTGCGCTTTGGATTGGATGATGGTAAAATGCGCACCTTGGAGGATGTGGGCAAGGTCTTTAATGTGACCCGTGAACGTATCCGTCAGATTGAAGCTAAAGCCTTACGCAAACTTCGCCACCCAAGCCGAAGCAAACAACTAAAAGACTTTATGGAGGATTAAAAAGGTCTTGTAGACCTTTTTAACGGCCGCCTGAAAATGTAAAAGCGGACCGGTCTTAGGTTTGCTCTTGTTTTACAGCTGATTTAACATGTAAAATAGATACTCAAACTCAAAGGAGGATGGATCAGATGTCAGAAAAAAAATACACACCTGAAGAAGTTGAAAAAATCAAGGATAAAATTCTTGAGGTGTTGGAGATGGTTATTGACCCAGAGTTGGGTGTTGATATTGTCAATCTTGGTTTAATTTATGAAATTCGCTTTGAAGATGATGGTTATACTGAAATTGATATGACTCTGACAACAATGGGCTGCCCATTAGCTGATTTACTGACGGATCAGATTTATGATGTTATTCGTGAAGTTGAAGAAGTGACTAAGGCCGAAGTCAAGCTGGTTTGGACACCAGCTTGGACAATCGATCGGATGAGCCGCTATGCACGTATTGCTTTGGGGATTCGCTAGATGAAAAAACTGAGTATTGTAGTGCCTTGCTATAACGAAGAGGCAACTATCCAACCTTTTTTAGCAGAGACACAGAAAGTTGAAAAAGCTATGTCTCAGGACTTAGTTTTTGACTATCTCTTTATCAATGATGGTTCTAAAGATAGAACTTTGGAAATTCTGAGAAAAACTGCTGCTCAATTTGACAATGTTCATTACCTGTCTTTTTCAAGGAATTTTGGTAAAGAAGCCGCCCTTTTAGCTGGTTTGGAGGAAGCAGAAGGTGACTTGGTTACCGTTATGGATGTTGATCTACAAGATCCGCCTGAGCTGCTTCTGAGCATGTACAAGAAGATTCAGGAAGGCTATGATGTTATTGGAACCCGCCGTTCGGACCGTAAGGGTGAGCCTGTTATTCGCTCCTTATTTGCTAAGACTTTCTACTGGTTGGTTAATAAGATTTCAGATACCGAAATGGTAGATGGAGCGCGTGATTTTCGTTTGATGACGCGTCAGGTTGTAGATAGTATTTTAGAACTAGGAGAGATCAACCGTTTTTCTAAGGGACTGTTTTCTTGGGTTGGCTATGATGTTTCCTACATTCCCTATGAGAATCGGGAGCGTGTAGCCGGTGATACTTCTTGGAATTTTTGGTCCCTTTTAAAATATTCGATTGATGGCTTTATCAATTTTTCCTATGCACCATTGAATCTGGCGACTTGGGCAGGAATTATTAGTTTTCTCTTATCAATTTTTGCTATTTTGTTTGTTGTTATCCGCTATCTTTTGTTTGGTGATCCAGTCAGTGGTTGGGCTTCAACTATTTCAGTTATCCTGTTTTTAGGTGGCTTGCAGCTTTTGGCTTTGGGGATCATCGGAAAATATATTGCTAAAATTTTCCTAGAAACCAAGAAAAGACCAGTTTATATTGTCAAAGAAAAGGGGTGAAATTTCACCCTTTTTTTGTTAGAATAAGGAGAATGAACGCTAAAGGAGAATAAAGATGATTCTAATTACCGGAAGTAATGGTCAGCTTGGGACAGAGCTCCGTTATTTGCTTGACGAGCGCGATGAAGACTATGTTGCTGTTGATGTAGCGGAAATGGACATCACTAATGCCACTAAAGTTGATCAAGTGTTTGCCCAAGTCAAACCAACCTTGGTTTATCACTGCGCTGCTTATACGGCTGTGGATGCGGCAGAAGATGAGGGCAAGGAATTGGATTATGCCATCAATGTTACTGGGACTGAAAATATCGCTAAAGCAGCCGCTAAATACGGTGCTAGCCTAGTTTATATTTCTACAGATTATGTTTTTGATGGTGAAAAACCTCTTGGTCAAGAGTGGTTGGAAACAGATATACCTGATCCTCAAACAGAATACGGTCGCACCAAACGTTTGGGTGAAGAAGCGGTTGAAAAATATTTAGATAAATACTATATCATTCGCACAGCCTGGGTATTTGGTAATTATGGGAAAAATTTCGTCTTTACCATGCAGAATCTCGCTAAGAGCCATCCGCGTATCACGGTAGTCAATGACCAACACGGCCGCCCTACGTGGACGCGAACTCTGGCTGAGTTTATGACCTACGTAACCCAAAATCAAAAACCTTACGGTTATTATCATCTTTCCAACGATGCGGCTGAAGATACAACCTGGTATGACTTTGCTAAGGAAATTCTTAAGGATACAAATGTTGAAGTAGCGCCGGTTGATTCTAGTCAATTCCCTGCCAAGGCTAAGCGCCCACTCAATTCAACCATGAGCCTAGCTAAAGCTAAGGCAACTGGTTTTGTGATTCCCACTTGGCAAGATGCCCTGCAAGAATTTTATAAGCAACAAAAAAAAATAGAGTTTTAAGTCAGTAAAAGATCCAGTCTGTTGATGACTGGATCTTTTATTTTAATAGCGTACCGAAGAACTCTTTTCTCTGTTTTCAGTGATATTTTTCTGGTTAGAGATGAAAACAAGGCTGATTTTATGGTATAATAGGATAATTGTAATGTTAGAATGGAGATCGTGTGTATGCGACATATTTTTATCATCGGAAGCAGGGGTCTGCCTGCCCAGTATGGCGGCTTTGAGACCTTTGTGGAAGAATTGGTGAAAAATCGTCTATCGGATGCTGTCATCTATCATGTCGCTTGTCTGAGTGAAGATCAGCCAACTGGTCATCATTTTACTTACATGGGTGCTGACTGTTTTACAGTTAATCCCCCTAAACTTGGTCCGGCACGCGTAATTAGCTACGATATGCAGGCCATTAACTACGCCTTAAAAGTAATTGAGCGAGATCAGATTGATAAACCCATTTTTTATGTTCTGGGAAATACGATAGGGGCTTTTGTTGCACCTTTCGCTAAAAAGATTCACAGAGCAGGTGGTCAGCTTTTTGTCAATCCTGATGGCCTTGAGTGGCGACGCTCTAAATGGGCCAAGCCGATTCAAGCCTACCTCAAATATTCTGAAAAAATCATGACGAAAAAGGCGGACCTAGTGATTTCGGATAATCAGGGGATTGAATCCTATATTCAATCAACTTATCCTTGGTCCAAGACGACCTTTATTGCCTATGGGACTGAGTTAGAGCCATCTCCTCTGATTGCTACATCATCCAAGGTCCGTGAACTTTTTGATGTTTGGCAGATTAGTGAGAAAGACTATTATTTGATTGTGGGTCGCTTTGTTCCTGAGAATAATTATGAAGTAGCTATAAGGGAGTTTATGACATCAGCTACTCAGCGTGATTTGGTCATCATTTGTAACCATCAAGGGAATGCATACTTTGAAGAGTTACGCCAAAAGACGCGATTTGATCAAGATGAGCGCATTAAATTTATTGGTACTGTCTATGATCGCGATCTTCTGACCTATGTCCGAGAACAAGCCTTTGCCTATATTCATGGTCATGAAGTTGGTGGAACTAATCCGGGTCTACTGGAAGCTTTGGCTCATACTGACCTCAATCTAGTTTTTAGTGCTGATTTTAATAAAAGTGTTGCGCAAGATACGGCTTTTTATTGGACCAAGGAGGCTGGCAGCTTAGTTCAGTTAATTGATCAAAATGATGGTCAAACGGATTTTAATCAACTGGGGCAAGCTGCTCGTCAACGAATGGCAGAGTATTATAGCTGGCCTAAGATTGTAGGAGAGTACGAGGAGTTATTTTTGAATGAAGGTTAATATACTCATGTCCACCTACAATGGGGAGCGTTTTCTGACAGACCAGATTGATAGCATCTTGGCTCAGACCTTTACCGACTGGCGACTTCTGATTCGAGACGATGGTTCGCAAGATCGGACACGGGCAATCATCGCTGACTATGCCAGCCGTGATGAGCGCATCTCTCTTATCAATCAAGACCAGACTGAAAATTTGGGGGTGATTAAAAATTTCTACACCCTGCTTAAGCATGAGGTGGCAGATTATTATTTCTTCTGTGACCAAGATGATATTTGGGTACCAGAGAAATTGGAAATCTGTCTAAGAGAGGCCCAGCTCTATGATACTAATCAACCTCTTCTGGTTTATACGGACCTTAAGGTGGTTGATCAGGATCTTAAGATTCAACACGATAGTATGATTCGAACTCAATCAGGCCATGCCAATACCAGCCTTTTGCAAGAGTTGACAGAGAATACTGTTACAGGTGGAACAGCCATGATTAATCAGGCGACTGCCCAAGCATGGCAGAATCAACCACTCGATAAGATTATCATGCACGACTGGTTCTTGGCTTTAATTGCAGCAGCTAAAGGAAATCTGATCTATTTGGATCAGGCTACAGAGCTCTATCGTCAACACGAAAGCAATGTTGTGGGGGCGCGAACCTTATCCAAGCGCATTAAGAATTGGATACGGCCTCACAAACTTTTGGCCAAATACTGGTGGCTCATTGATGCCAGCCAAAAGCAGGCAGAGTTGTTATTGGATTTAGACTTGCCCCAAGAGGAACAGCAACTCGTTAGGGCCTATGTAACCTTATTGGATCAATCTTGGTCTGTTAGGCTCCGCGCTCTTAAAAAATACGGCTTTGCCAAAAACAGACCCTTTCATACCTTGGTTTTTAAAACTTTAATTATAACGAAAATCGGCTATAGCCATTATCAAAAGAAAGGCTATCAAACATAGGAGAACATTATGATGGATTTATTTAGTAAGAAAAATCGTATTTTACTAAAAGAACTAATCAAAACAGATTTTAAACTACGTTATCAAGGTAGCGTCATTGGCTATCTTTGGTCAATTCTTAAACCGTTACTATTATTTATGATTATGTATCTGGTTTTCATTCGTTTCCTGCGTTTGGGTGGTGATGTGCCTCACTTTCCGGTAGCTCTCCTCTTAGCTAATGTGATTTGGTCTTTCTTTACCGAAGCGACCAGCATGGGGATGATCTCTATTGTTACTCGCGGGGACTTGTTGCGCAAGTTGAACTTTTCAAAGTCAATCATCGTTCTTTCGGCTGTCTGTGGTTCCTTGATTAACTTTGGAATCAATCTGATTGTAGTGCTCATCTTTGCATTGGTTAATGGTGTTCAGATTACTTGGACTGCCTTCCTCTCCTTACCCCTTTTCATTGAACTATTTGTAATGGCTTGGGGTGTGGCCCTTCTCTTATCAACTCTCTATGTTAAATTCCGTGATATCGGACAGATCTGGGAAGTTTTCTTGCAGGCTGGTATGTATGCAACGCCAATCATCTACCCTTTGACTTTCATTACTAATCAAGGAGCAAAAGGGGTCTTTGCTGGTAAAATTATCATGCTCAATCCTTTGGCGCAGATGATTCAGGACTTGCGTTATCTCTTGATCGATAAGGCCAATTTGACGATTTGGCAGTTGATCAATCATTGGTGGTACTATGCTATTCCTTATGTCTTACCATTTATTATTTTTGGTATTGGGCTAGCTGTTTTCAATCGTAGTTCTAAGAGATTTGCGGAGATTCTATAATGACAGAAGAAAATAATATTGCAGTAAAAGTTGACCACGTCAGCAAGTATTTTAAACTACCTGTTGAGGCATCTAATAGTCTGCGAACAACCATGATCAATCGCTTTAAAGGCATCAAGGGTTACAAGGAGCAACATGTTCTGCGCGACATCAACTTTGAAGTTGAAAAAGGAGATTTCTTTGGTATTGTCGGCCGTAACGGTTCTGGGAAATCGACACTTTTGAAGATTATTTCCCAAATTTATGTACCAGAACAGGGTAAGGTTACAATTGATGGGAAATTGGTTTCTTTTATCGAATTGGGTGTCGGCTTTAATCCTGAATTGACTGGTCGTGAAAATGTCTACATGAATGGGGCTATGCTTGGTTTTTCAACCGAAGAAGTAGATGCCATGTACGATGACATTGTTGAGTTCGCAGAACTTAAAGAATTCATGAACCAAAAGCTCAAGAACTATTCCAGTGGGATGCAAGTCCGTCTGGCTTTCTCAGTGGCTATCAAGGCACAGGGAGATATCCTAATTTTGGATGAAGTTCTGGCCGTTGGGGACGAGGCCTTCCAGCGTAAATGTAATGACTACTTTATGGAACGCAAGGAAAGTGGTAAGACCACTATTCTGGTTACCCACGATATGGGGGCTGTCAAGAAATATTGTAACCGTGCTGTTTTGATCGAAGATGGTTTGATCAAGGCTTATGGTGAACCTTTTAACGTTGCCAACCAATATAGCTTTGACAATACCGACAAGGTCGTTGATGAAAATGGCGAAATCATCGAAGCACAAAGTCAAAAAGAACAGGTCACACACATTGAAAACCTATCTGTTAAGCTCTTATCGGATAATCCGATGACACCACAAGATAAAATCAAATTTGAAATTTCTTATGATGTCTTAAATGATGTCCCTACTTACATCGCTCTATCGCTGACCGATATTGATCGCAATATCTGGGTTTATAACGATAATTCAATGGATTATAAGACTTCAGGTGCTGGTCATAAGACCGTGACCTACGAATGTGATATTGCGCATTTGAATGATATTAAGCTCAAGTTAGAAGTAACTGTGCGAGATGACGATGAACAGATGTTAGCCTTCTCTGACGCTAATCAGACGCCTATCATCGTTGTTCATCGCAAAGATATTGAAGCTGATGATCTATCGGCTCTAGATTCAGCCAGCGGACTATATCAAAGAAATGGTCAGTGGCAATTCAACTAAAATAAAGGAAAAAATATGAAGGTTTCTATTATTTGTACTAATTTTAATAAGGGAACTTGGATTGTGGATGCTATTGAGAGTTTTCTGGCGCAAGAGACAACATTTCCTTTTGAAATCATTCTGGTGGATGATGCTTCTAGTGATCAGTCTCCTGATATTATGCGTCAGTATGAACAAAACTATCCTGATAAAATTAGATTATTCTTTAATGAGACCAACAAGGGTATCGCCAGTACATGGATAGATATCTGTAAAGAGGCTAAGGGCCAGTATATTGCTCGCTGTGATGGTGATGACTATTGGACAGACCCCCATAAACTGCAGAAGCAAGTGGAATTACTGGAGAGCAGACCGGATTCTAAATGGTCCAATTCTGACTTTGATATGGTAGATTCACATGGAAATATTACTCAGCCTGATGTTTTTCGCAATAAAATTATTCCCTTGATTACAAGCTACGAAGATATGCTAGTTCTTAAGGGGATGACCATGGCTTCAACTTGGCTGGTGGAGACGCAATTGATGAAAGAGGTTAATGCTGAGCTTGATGTGCAAGCAGTGGACGATACCTTTAATATCCAGTTGGAACTTTTTAGAAGAACTAATTTGAGTTTTTTAGAAGATTCAACCACAGTTTATCGGATGGATGATGAGTCTGATTCCCGAACTGAAAATCCTCAAAAACTGCAGGATCGTTTTGATAGTTTGCGAGACACACAGCTAAGCTATATTGATAAATATCCTAATACTAACTTTTCTCAGGCTCTAAAAACCTTGATTAAACAGTATAATGAAATTGAAAAAGTCCTCTCTGCCAGAGAGCAGGTCAATTCCTATTTGCATGCCCAACAGCTCACTATTTATCTGGCAGGAGAGGACCAGCAGTTTTCAGAGGAAAATGTTCAGCGCTATCTCCTTGATGAATTATCCGGCAATTTAGAATTAAATCTACCAGCTGCCACTGAGTGGATCCGTATTGATATTTCAGAACTACCGAGCTATTTCAAATCAATAACTCTCTTGGATGCGACCTATCAGACTGAACTATCACCTCAATTTACCAATGGTTTTCGAATCGGTAAAACCTATCTGTTTAATCAGCCGGATCCGCAGATTATTTTTGATCTGTCAGTCACTGACTCGGAGTCCTTTGTACTGTCTTATGAATTGCTCAATGCGGATAAACCACTATCTAATCATTATGTTGGTAGCCTATTGACAGATTATTTGATAGACTATCAGACCAAGTTGGTGGACTTTCAAAAGTTACGTCTGGAATATGAGAAGATCTTAAGCAAGGATAACTCATCAACAGAATAAGATGGCTTCAGGCTTATTAATAATAGTCTGAAACAGCCAGAGCTACTAATAGATTTCTTTAGGAGAAGAAAATGAAACGTTTGCTCTTGTACGTGCATTTCAATAAATATAACCATTTGAGTCCACATGTCCACTATCAGTTGGAACGTATGCGCCCACTCTTTAGTCGGGTTGTCTTTATTTCTAATAGTCCCTTTCAAGATGAAGATCAAGCGATTTTGCGTCAAGAGGGCTTGATTGATGATTTTATCCAACGTCAAAACAGTGGTTTTGACTTCGCAGCTTGGCGCGACGGTATGTCTTATATTGGCTGGAATAGATTGGCGGACTATGATGCTATTACGACCATGAATGATACCTGTTTTGGTCCTTTATGGGACCTAGCCCCAATTTATGAGCGCTTTGAAGCAGATGAGCAGGTTGACTTTTGGGGGTTGACCAATCACCGCAAGACCAAGATTTTTTCCGAACATATTCAAAGTTACTTTATCAGTTTCAGTAAGAAGGTTATTGAGTCTGAGGCCTTTCAGAACTTCTGGCAGCCTATTAAGGAATTTACGGATGTTCAGGATGTCATCGGCTACTATGAAACCAAGGTGACTACAACCTTAACGGATGCTGGCTTCAAATATGATACGGTCTTTAATACAGTTGATGCTTCAACGGAAGGTATGCTGCACCCTGATTTTAGCTATTATAATCCAACTGCGATTCTCAATGCTAGGGTACCCTTTATCAAGGTTAAAGCTATTAATGCCAACCAGCATATCACACCTTATATCCTTAATCAGCTTGAAACGAGTTCGGACTACCCTATTGATCTATTGGTCAGCTATATGACCAACATTAGTCAACCAGATCTCCCCTATCTTCTGGCTCGTAAGTATCTCAATAAGTCAGCTTATAAACCTGTTCCAGTCACTAAGAAAGTGGCCGTACATCTGCATGTTTTCTATGTGGACCTACTACAGGAGTTTCTCGATGCTTTTAAGGCTTTCCACTTTAGTTATGATCTCTTTATCACGACTGATTCACAAACTAAGCTTGATGAAATAAAAGAAGTTTTAGCTGAGAATCAGCAGCCGGCTGAGATTACTGTAACAGGAAATATTGGCCGCGATGTCCTACCTATGCTCAAATTGAAAGATAAACTCAAGGGCTATGATTATATTGGCCATTTCCACACTAAGAAATCCAAAGAAGCTGATTTCTGGGCTGGAGAGTCTTGGCGTAAAGAATTGATTGAAATGCTGGTTAAGCCGGCCGATGAAATTCTGACACAGTTGAGTGGGAAACCTGATCTGGGGTTGGTTATTGCCGATATTCCAAGTTTCTTTCGTTTCAATAAAATTGTGGTGGCATGGAATGAAAATCTGATTGCCCCTAAAATGGAGGAACTTTGGGAAAAAATGGGTTTGAAGAAATCCATTGATTTCAAGGCGATGGATACCTTTGTTATGAGTTATGGTACCTATGTTTGGTTTAAATATGATGCTCTGGAACCTCTCTTTGATTTGAATCTGACAGATGAAGATGTCCCAGCAGAGCCCCTGCCGCAGAACTCCATTTTACATGCGATTGAACGCCTCTTAATCTATATTGCTTGGGATAGGCACTATGACTACGGTATTTCGCAAAATCCTGTTGAGTTGACACCTTTCATTGACAATAAGATGTTCAACACTCGTGGAAATTCATCGCCTAATACCTATGTTGATTTCACCTATATGGGCGGTATTAAAGGAGCCTTTAAATATATCCTGATAGGTCCTGCTAAAGCGACTAAATATATTATTAAACGCTTATTGGAGAAAGTTAAATCATGAACTACATGAACTATATGGAAAAATTGAAAAATTTATGGGCTAAGATAGACAAGCACAACCTGATTATCTTTGTTTTCCTATTTCTTCTTAACTTTGCCTTGAGAAATTATGACATGTTAATAGGTCGCAGAGCGGACAACTCTCTAACGGCCAAGGTGATTTCTAAAAACTTTGGGATTGTTCTGACACGCTGGGAAAATCTGCCTGAGCAATTTAAGGTATTTGGCTGGATAAGTCTGATTTTCTATATTCTGGCGCTTCTAGTCTTGTCAGTTTATCTATCACAAACCTCAAAGAAACGCGTTACTATTAAAATACTTTTGGGCTACCTAACCTATATGGTCGTCTCTTATTTTCTGACGGTTACTAGGGAACTGAATAATGAATCCTTTAAACTCTGGGATTTAGAAAAGAATCATTTTTTCCAGCTCTATTTTCTGCCGACTATGATATTACTGGTCATTTTAACGCCAGTCATGACTTATCTGTTTAGAAGTAAAGGCTCCCATTCGTTAGGACAAGCCATGAGCTTTTTGGAGGCATTTTCAGGCGAAGAGAATCTAGTTGCAGGCTTGATTGCTTCTTTCGTACTCAGCGATACTCTTTTAAACAAAATTTTACAGATTTCTTTAGAGGATTATTATAAGGACTTTTATGCCTATGAAGGTCACTTATTTATCTATACTCTCTTGCTCTTTATTCTCTTTACTATCATTGTTAAGGCCTGTTTTAATGCCTACAGCGCTATAAGAACCAATAAGCCCAATCTTTCCTTGGCCTTCGTGTCAAGTCTGATATTTGCGGTCGTATTTAACTATGTTTTTCAGTATGGTTTGAGAAACGATGCACCATTGCTCGGAAGGTATATTGTTCCTGGTGCAACAGCCTATCAAATCTTGGTCTTGACGGCTATAGGATTTTTCCTGTATTTAGTTATCAATCGTTACCTATCAGTGACCATTCTAATAATTATTTTGGCTTTGATTGTTTCCATTGCCAATATTCTCAAGGTAGGTATGCGTAATGAACCCCTGTTAGTGACCGACTTTACATGGGTAACTAATCTGAGCTTGCTAATCAATTTCGTCAAACCACGGATTGTGTTCAGTATCGTCTTGGGCTTGCTAGCTCTTGGTCTCTTTTATTTCTTTTTGCGCAAACGTGTTTTGCAGGGAGAAATTATAGCTAAGCGTCGTATAAGATTGGCCTTGCTTTCTTGTATTCTGGTCCTAGGCTTTGGTATCTTTACTGTATTTAGAAATGAAGAAGACAGTAAGGTGGCAGAAGGGATTCCGATTATCTCACAAGTCAACAACTGGGTTGATATCGGTTATCAAGGTTTCTATTCCAATGCCAGTTATAAATCTTTGATGTACGTCTGGACTAAACAGGTTACCAAATCTATCATGGACAGACCATCGGGCTATGATAAAGAGCATGTGCTCAAGGTAGCTAAGAAATATGATAAAATAGCTACTAAAATCAATAAAGATCGGACAGAAAATATTTCGGATCAAACTGTCATTTATATTTTAAGCGAGAGCTTTGCTAACCCGGAGCGTGTGCCAGATGTAACTCTCAGTCGTGACGTGATTCCTAATATTGAACAGATCAAGGAAGAGTCAACTAGTGGACTGATGCATTCGGATGGTTACGGTGGTGGAACTGCCAATATGGAATTCCAAACCTTGACTGGTCTACCTTACTATAATTTCAATACTTCTGTATCAACCCTCTACACAGAAGTTGTTCCGGATATGTCTGTTTTCCCATCAATTAGTAACGAATTCCAAGCTAAGAATCGTATTGCAGTCCATGCCTCATCAGCTTCAAATTACTCTCGTAAATATATCTATGACAAATTACATTTTTCAAAATTTATTGCCTCAAGCGGTACAAAGGATAAAATTAAGGATCCCGAAAAAGTTGGTCTTAATATCAGTGATAAAACAACCTATGAAAATATCTTAGATAATATTGATCCTTCTAAAAATCAGTTCTTTTCTGTGATGACCATGCAAAATCACGTGCCTTGGTCTTTAGGGGAACCAAGCGATGTCACGGCTTCCGGTAAAGGATTTACCGAAGATGAAAACAGCTCTCTGACTAGTTATGCGCGCTTATTGACCTATACTGATAATGAAACCCAGGATTTCTTAGATAAATTGTCAGCTATGGATAAGAAAGTATCTGTTGTTTTCTACGGTGACCACCTACCTGGCTTATATCCTGAGAGTGCCTTTGCTAAAGATCCAACGCTTCAATACAAGACCGATTACTTTATTTGGAGCAACTACAAAACCAAGAAATTGAACCACCCTTATGTTAATTCGAGCGACTTTACAGCTGAGCTTCTGGATCAGACCGACTCCAAGGTTTCACCTTATTATGCGCTTCTAACCAAGGTTTTGGATAATACCACTGTCGGTCACGGCAAGCTGACCAAAGAGCAAAAAGAAATCGCTAATGATTTGAAGCTCATACAGTATGATATTTCTGTGGGAGAAGGCTATGTTAAAGATTATAAGGTTTTTTTCGATATCCCTAAATGATTTTAACGATTAGGGTCATCTTAGTTTTTCAAATAGAAGGAGAACATTTATGGAAAAGGTAATCAATCTGATTAAGAATAATTACCGATTGTGGCTATTTTATCTGGCTATCGCTACACTGTTTATTCTAGAATTGATTGTCTATATCAATGATCGTGGCGATCAAACAGCTTTCGCTAATGAATTAAAGCACCACGGTTTCTTTGAATATGCTATTTATCGCTATCAAACCTGGTCCAGCCGTCTGCTGATTGAATCGGTGACCATGTTTATGTCAGGTCACTACCTCATCTTTGATATTAGCTTCTTAGTTTCAACCTTTTTAGCCCTCTATGCTTTGAGTAAGATTATTTTTTCTGAAAAGCAGTTCCTATATGGTAAGTATCTTTTGCCAATCATCTTTATTACTGTTTTTCCGGGAGTGCTCTTCACTAGTGCCGGCTTGATTCCAACTGTAACTAACTATTTATTCCCTCTCTATGCTCTAGTGATTGGCTGGTATCTCCTCAATCAGAAAAGTTACTTCAGTGTTTTGGTAGCTATACTAGCTTTTGCCTTCGCTTTCATGCAGGAGCAGTTCACTGTTTTTGGCTTTCTGCTTATAGGCTTCATTTTGATTGTTGAGTTTGTCAGAGATAAGAAGCTGAATCTCAGATACCTAGGAGCTTTTGTCTTAACCTTGATCGGTCTCTTATCAGCTGCTTTTTCACCAGGCTCTGCAATAAGATCCACCAAAGAAATCGCTACTTGGTATCCTGGCTTTGATAAGTTGCCTCTGATGACTAAAATTTTGAAAGGATATTTAGAGACCAACCGCATCCTCTTTGTTTCAGCAGAAATCAATGCTCTTTTTGCTCTCTTGCTTGTCCTCATTATTCTAACGGTGATCAAGAGACAGTGGCTGTCTACTTTTGCTGGAGGAATCATTCTCTATACGCTCATTATCAATAAGTTAGAGATGAGTAGCCTTTTGACAGCTATCCAAAAAACGGTTGATTTGCAAAATACTAAGGATACACTTTATTTTAGTATCAAAGATAATCTTTATCCCTTAATCCTTTATACCGCCTTGCTTGTGACAATAGCCCTGATAACCTTCTTTCTCTTCAAAGAAAAGCTAGCAGGCTTAAGTGCAGTAGTGATTTTACTAGCTGGTTATGCGACGAGGATGTTGGTATCAATGTCACCAACCATCTATGCATCGCAACTAAGAACTTATATCCCGTTGATATTTGCAATCTTTCTTGTAATCTTGTTGCTTGTAAGAGAAATTTCACCATGGATTCAAGCTAAGTATCCCTTAAAGCAATCGCAAAAATAATAGTGATTTGAAATGATTTGATTTGCAAGGAGAAAAAATGAAAAAGCTCTCAATAGTTGTTCCTTGTTACAATGAAGAGGAAACAGTTCACCCCTTTTTGGAAGCAACGCAGAAGATAGAAAGTCTGATGTCTGCCGAACTCATCTTTGATTATTATTTTGTCAATGATGGTTCTAAGGATAAGACCTTAGCAGTTTTGCGTGAAGTTGCTGCCCGTTTTGACAATGTCCACTACCTATCCTTTTCCCGTAATTTCGGGAAAGAAGCCGCCCTTTTGGCTGGTTTGGAAGCCGCAGATGGGGATTTAGTGACAGTGATGGATGCTGACTTGCAGGATCCACCTGAGTTGCTTCAAGACATGTATGCGAAAATTAAGGAGGGATATGATGTTGTTGGGACTCGCCGTGCTGACCGCAAGGGAGAGCCGATTATCCGATCCTTCTTTGCTCGGACTTTCTACTGGTTGATCAATAAAATTTCTAGCACCGAGATGGTTGATGGCGCGCGTGATTTCCGCTTGATGACCCGTCAGGTAGTCGACAGTATTTTGGAGCTGGGAGAAGTCAATCGCTTTTCTAAGGGACTCTTCTCTTGGGTCGGCTATGATGTGGCCTATGTTACCTATGAAAATCGGGAGCGCGTGGCTGGAGAAACCTCCTGGAATTTCTGGAGCTTGCTGCGTTACTCTATGGATGGTTTCATCAATTTCTCAGAAGCCCCCCTCAACTTGTCCTTGTGGGCAGGCTCTCTCTCCTTTATAGCCTCTATTATTGGTATTATCATTGTTATCGCCAGAAAGTTAGCAATTGGTGGTAGTGTTTCAGGTTGGGCCTCTACTATCTGCATTATCCTCTTTATCGGGGGACTACAGCTGCTTGCGCTGGGTATCATTGGTAAGTATATCGCCAAAATTTTCCTTGAAACCAAAAAGCGCCCTGTCTATATCGTTAAAGAAAAGGGTTAGGAAGACAGCTCTTACAGCCTATGGCTTGTAAAGGGCTTTTCTTTCTGCCTTCAAGCTTTTTCTAAAAAGTTTAAAAATTTTCTGAGTTAATACATTGGCAGTAAATGATCTCTATACCTATAATGATAAGCTAAAGCGACTCATTAATTTACTTTTCAAAAAATAATGCAGTGTTAAACACATTAGAAAGAAGCTGTTTCTATAACAGCAGCATGGAAGAAATGAGAAAACGTATTCTAAGTAAGATCGTCAAGGAGCTTGATCGGGAGAACTTGGCCAAGAGTTTGGATATCATTGTAATTGATCAAAGTTATAGTTCTAAAGCCTTCTAATTTTGCGGATTTTGGCAGTAAACTTTCAGAACCAAAAAGAAACTGGAGCAATCCTTAGGAACAAGATGAATATTAATGCAATTAAAATAAAGCACCATTATGAAGATTAAGTTTAATCCTTAAATTGAACAGTAAAGATAGTTACGGACTATCTTGATTTACGCTATAATAGAATCAATAAATCATTCACAGCGAGGAGGGCATGTATGCACATTTTATTGGTGCCGGATTCATTTAAGGAGAGCTTGTCGGCAGCGGAGGTGGCTGAGGCTTTGGCGCGCGGTTTCCAAGCTAGTCAGCTCAATTGTACGGTGGAAAAGCTTCCCATAGGTGATGGGGGTGAGGGAACGGTAGCAGCCTTAGCAGCTAGTCTGGGCATGGTCTATACTCAGGCGATGGTAACTGGGCCCTTTGGGCAAGTCTCTGAGATAACCTATGCGCTTAAAGAGAATCAAGCCTTAGTAGAGATGGCTGAAGTGGCTGGTCTGGCTAAAATTCCGCTCAGTCAGCGCAATCCGCTGCAAGTCAGTAGTCAAGGGCTTGGTGAGCTGATTTTGCAGCTTGCTCAAGAGGGTGTTACAAAAATCATGGTAGGTGTCGGTGGGTCAGCCAGTCAAGATGGCGGTATTGGTATGGCTGCGGGATTGGGATATCATTTCTTGGATACCAAGGGGCAGGTTTTGGAGCCACTTGGAGTCAATCTAGAACACGTTGCCAAAATTTCAGATCAAGAAGTTCCGACTTATCTGCAAGATCTTGAGCTTACGATCATTACTGATGTGACTAATCCTTTGTGTGGTCCGCAGGGAGCTACCTATGTTTTTGCTGGACAAAAGGGTCTGCCCGAGGATGAATTTGCGGTGGCTGATCAGGCCATGGAACAGTTTTACCAGTTGGCTAATCCACAAATTTTGCAGCAGGATGGTGCTGGCGCCGGAGGTGGTATGGCCGCTGGCCTAGCCACTTTTGCAGGTGGTAAGATTGTTTCTGGAATCGATACAATTTTGGACTTGGTTGACTTTGATCGGCGCGTTCAGACGGCTGATTTGGTTGTTGTCGGTGAAGGGCGCATGGATAAGCAATCCCTAGCTGGTAAGGCACCGGTTGGAGTAGCTAGACGTACTCCGTCAGAAATTCCTGTTCTTGCAATCTGCGGGAGTCTCAAAGATGATCTGCCGGATTTTCCAACAGCTAATGTTCAGGCTGCCTTTTCCATTATTTCTCAAAGCCAACCGCTTGAGACCATCCTAACTCAAGCTAGCACTAACCTTGAACGCACTGCCAGAAATATCGGTAATGTTCTGGCTTTGGGGCGATAAATAGAAAAAGGCTGGGACAAAAGGGCACTGCCCCCCTAACATGAGCCAGAAGAAAAACACTCCTGTTGAAATCTAGTAAACTAGAAACAGGAGT